>PIVS01000146.1 GCA_003353855.1 Desulfobacteraceae bacterium | reverse complement strand
CAATTGAGTCCACTTGGTCACCCTGGTGCAAGATTTCCCGATAAACCAGGGAGGGGAAAAAACCAAATAAATTGATATGGCCTGAAAATCCCTGTTGCTTCAAGGTGGTGAAAAATTCGAACAATCTCGGGGTGTGTTCCCAGAAATAAACGGCATTGACGCATAAAAGATCCGGATCAAGATCAAGGACCTGTGTGGTCGTGGCATCAAAGGAGGCTCCTGGAACCGCATGATCCAGAAAAACCGTGTCAAATCCATCCTGTTCGAGGGATGCCGCAGCATAGCCCCCCATCAAACAGGACCACAAGGGGGTGTTGGCAATGTCGTTAAATCGTTTCTTCGAACCTATTCTCGGGTGTTCCAGAACAATTATTTTCATTTTGTCATCTCATTCATAATAGGGTTTTTAACTCCAAGGGGGTTGGGTCCAAGGGCCAGTCTGGAAAAGACCCCGGCACAATGGCAGAGGGCTTCAAATTCATGGAGAATATGCGCATACTTTTCAGGATTATGGTACACCGGATACAAAAGATCTGTATTGGGATCAAGGTCACCTGACCGGATCAGCCGTCGGGTCAAAGGCGCTCCGGGATAGAGTCTCACATGGTTGAAAATAACGGCTCCCAGGTTTCCCACAGGAGAATGGATCGTAAGAAGCTGATCCAGCATCTCCCTGGCTTTTTTTATCTCTTCCGGGTCTTCCCCGGGCAGGTTGACCAGAAAATGGCACATGGTCAGGAGGTTGTTTTTAGCGGTCAGCCTGGATGCAGACAGAATATCCTCGGGGGTCAGTTTTTTGTTCAGCAGTCCCAGGCCCCGGCTTGTAAGGGCATCGCCGGAAAAGTATATGGCGGTGAGCCCGGCTTTCAGGGCCAGTGTCAGGTTGTGCTGGGTGAGGCTGTCTTCCCTGAAAAAACCGGTCCAGGTGATGGAAAGTTTCCGACGGATCAGTTCGTGGCAGAGCTGTTCAAAGTGATCGGAAGGACGGTTGACCACTGAATCGGTGAAATGGAAGAGCTGGATGCCAAACTCTTTGTTGAGCATCTCCATCTCATCCACTATTTTGGAAGGGGGGCGCAGCCGCATACAGGTGCCTCCCAGAAAGGGGTAGAGGCAATACCCGCACCAGAGGTCACAGCCTCTTTTGCCTTCAATACCCATGGAAGCCACATAGGTGTTGGCCTTGGCATAGTCGTTGGGACAAAAGGCGTTTACATCCATGGGTGGGATATCATCCATGGAGATCTTGGGGCCGCTTGGGTTGGAAACCACCTGAGTGTTGTTTCGCCACAGGATGCCCGGGATCTCATCGGGAAGAAGATTGGGGGTAAGCAATCTGGGAAAGATCAATTCGCCTTCCCCGGCCAGGCCGATGTCAATTTCTTTCACTTCTGCCATCAGTCGTTTCCCAAACAGGGAAAAGGCAGGCCCTCCGGCCAGGATACGTGCTTTTGGAGCCAGGGTTCTGACCAGAATTGCCGCAGTTTTCAAAGAGGACAGATAGGAGGACTGGTGGCCTGCCAGGGGATCCAGGTTGCGAAAGGAGAGGGCCACCACATCCGGGGCAAACCTGTCCAGCCTCTCTTTTAAATCGGTCCAGGGATCCAGACAGATGTTCATATCCAGCACCTGTTTTTTAATCTCTTTGGGCACCAGGGATGAGAGCCGTGACAGCCCCAATGGGTATACTTTTTCTCCTGCTCCCAGGTGGGAGGTGGGAACCTGGACCATTAAAAGTTTCATTTGCATCACTCCACTAAAAATAAACCGATATAGGTGACATACTGCCCTTTCTTTTGTACCGGAGAAAGGGACCAGCCCACATTGGCAGCCGTTGTGTAGACATCAATCCCCGATCCTTCCATGGAGGGTCTGGCCAGATCATGATGGCGGCAATTGCCGTCTTCTGGGCATTGGGGGCAGACCGGGCAGGGACCGGCCCCAAAGACAAAGGCTTTGTGAAATCCTTCCAGAAAGGCTGATTTTTCAAGAGACAGCAACCCTTCATGGAATTGCCTGCCCGGTGGAGCTCCCTTCACCAGGAAGGCTGTTTTGTAGTCGTCCAGCAATTGGCGGGTTTTATGATACTCAATGCCCATGGGAGGGCATTGAAGATTTTTACCAAACCCCTTGCAGCCGAACTGGCATTTGGCATTCACCCAGGGGGCTGTGATTATATCTGCGGGTAAAATCGGGGTGATGGCATCAAATTCAAGTTCCATGGCAAGATCGGTCCAGGGGTCTTCAGGGAGTTGGAGAGGGCCGTTTTTTCTGGCCATGATCACGGCGGTATCCGTTGACAGATCCTTGATGCCAATATTTTTTATTTTAGCTTCCCCAAGCCATTGGATGATGGTTGATGTATCATGGCAGACCCCGTTAAAGGTGTTGAGCATCATGGTAATGTCATAGAGAGAGCCTTTTTGTGGGATTGATCCTTTCCGGTCGGGAAAATAATCATGGATGACCAGGATGCCGTCGGTGTTGAGGAGGGTGATCGCCTTTAACAGCAGTTCTTTGGCCTCCGGTCCATAGGCGTGGAGGAAATTACTCATACAGATCAATGAAAATTTTTCTTCAAAGTTATGGGTTCTGAAATCTCCGCCCACAGGGGTGATACCCTCCCAGTTCTTTTTGTCCGGGTATATTGTACGGGCCGCCTCAATGACTTCGGGAATATCAAAGAGTATGGCATGGGCTTTGGGTGCCATCTCTTGTAAGGCCCGGATCAGGCTGCCGGCTCCGCCACCGATATCCAAAATGGGGCCGCTGATCTTTTCCGGCCGGAGAAGCCGGATAATTTCCCTTGATTTCTGCCGGACCAGGGTATCTGTGGATGCCACATAGCGAAGGTTCCGCTCTTCATAGGAAGGCGGGGCCGTCTGCATTTTTTTTTCAGATGATACCTTTTGGGTCAGTTTATCCCATTGGGGGCGCATATACTGCCGGTAAAGGAAAAAATCCCCCATATAATCTTTTTTCCCCGGCACCAGGAACAGGGAGGAAACCTGGGCATTATACCAGTTTCCCCTCTGGCAGGTGACAAGCCCCATAGGTTCCATGGCCCGGAGTAAGCGGAGCATCTCAGGCCCGTGGCATTTGGCCTCCCCGGCAAGTTCATCCACCGAACAAAGACCCAGGTCCATATAATGGAATAGGTTCAGTTCAAGACCGGTGAACAACACCTGGGAATACCAATAGGCCGTGGACAGATCTTCAAGAAATTGAAAATCTGTGCGGGCCGGATCTGCATCTTTAAAACCAAAATCCATGGGGCTGGGTTCTCCTGTAAATTAAGGGCCTGTCAGGCTTAGTCAGAGCCTTTCGTGATAATGTCCTGTGTTCCATTATGGTATTTTTAATATGGATTTGCGCTTCCTTGTGGGGTGATTGTGCGGCAGGTAAGACAATCGGTGAGTGAAAAAGAAGTTTCCATTACTTTTCCGGTGTATGCAGCACTGCCAGGGCATTCTTATCACGGCTGGTAATCTGCTTGGCCACTTTGGCAGACACAACCTCAAAATAGTCATCAAGCTTGACAATGGCCAACTGCCCATTGCTTAGTTTCTTGGCTATTTCTTCACTGACAAACAATTTTTTGATTTTTTTACCCATAGCAAAGTAGTAGGGTTCCTCGTAATCATCCAGATTTAAACGGTTTGTTTCAATGAGCTGCCTTACCTGCGCCAGGTTTTCAAGTTTTTGTTTTTCTTTATTGAGTTCCAGGTTTCGTTCCCGGCTGAGTTTTTCCTTGGCCAGCTTTTCCTGCATTGTTTTATTGGTTTCAGGGGAGGGGCTTTTCCCTTTGTTTTTTTTACGGTTGGTACGTTTTTCATGCTTGGTCTTATTAACCTGTTTTTTGTTAACAAGTCCTGATTTAAGCAACTGGTCTTGAAACGATGTTCCCATGATCTTCCTTTCTCTTTGGTTTTTTTGATACAATAATATATCCAGGCAAAGACATCAAATATTTAAAATCCAATCTCCAATAAAAATTTTTGAACTCACTTTCTGAAACTGCCTAAAGGATTTTGCTTAAATTAAAATCTACTTTTGCTGGCCCTGTGGTACTAAAAGTATGGGGTTGATTCTCCCCTATAATCATATTACAATTACCGGGTTTAACAATCTATTTTTGTACTAAATCCTTTGTTTTTTTGAATTGATATCGACTGAATCTGGGAGACAATATGATTAACAATAGGAAAAGTAGGAGTTTTTTTTAAGGAGTGGTTCCATGATTTTAGACAAGAAAATTATCAAGCAGGCAGCAAAGTCGTCGGGTATTAGTGAAGAAGATCTATCCGCATTTTTTTCAAAGGGGATGGAAAAAAAATATGAAGCCAATGAATGGCTGTTCCAGGAAGCCACCCCCCGCCAATGGGCCGGTATCATCCTTGAAGGGAGTATTGAACTGGTAAGGGGGCTCCACGGTAATTCCCGTCCTGTGGCCACCATTGTTGCCGGGGCTCTGATCAGCGAAGGAACCTTCCTAGAAGGAGATGCCCATGCCAACGGCGCCTACACCCGGAACGGTGCCGTTATCTGGCAGATATCCAGGCCGACCATCGAGGCCTTCCGGAAAAATGACCCGGATCTTTTCTATCGGATTGTGTCACGGATAGCAGTGGGCATAAACCGAAGGCTGCGGATGCTGTCCCGCCAGCTTTATCGGAAAAATCAGGAGGTAAAGGTTTTTGGGGGGTTTCGCCAGGAACATGATTCTTTGGGACAGCGGGAAATTTCCGATGATGTGTATTATGGTGTTCAGACCCAGCGGGCCATGGAAAATTTTGCCATTTCCGGGGTGTCCGTCGGGAATTTTCAGCACCTTGTTGATGGGCTGGCAATGGTGAAAAAAGCCGCTGCAATGGCCAATCATGGGTTGGGGGTTTTAGACCGGGAAAAGGCAGATGCCATCTGTAGGGCCTGTGATCAATTGCTGGAAGGAAAGCTCCATGATAATTTTACCGTTGACATGTTCCAGGGAGGGGCCGGCACTTCAACTAATATGAATGCCAACGAGGTTATTGCCAACCTGGGGCTGGAAATCCTGGGTCATAATAAAGGGGAATATGAGCATTTGCACCCCAATGACCATGTCAATTGTTCCCAGTCCACCAATGATGCCTATCCCACGGCCATAAAATTGTCTGTCCTGCTTTCCAAGCAGAATCTGACCCGGGCCATGGCAGAGCTCAGGAATGCACTGCGCCAAAAGGCGGAGGAATTTATCGATGTTCTTAAGATGGGGAGGACGGAAAACCAGGATGCCGTTCCCATGACCCTGGGCCAGGAATTTGGTGCCTATGCCGCCATGATCGATAGTGCCATCAGGGCAATTGAACGATCTGCCGAAGAATTTTTGGATATCAACATGGGCGCAACCGCCATTGGAACTGGTATTAACAGCCCTCCGGGCTATGCCACCCTGGTGACCCAAAAATTGTCAGAGATCAGCGGCTTTAAGCTGGAAAGAGCCCAGAACCTGGTGGAAGCCACCCAGAATGCTGGCACCTTTGTTCAGATGTCGGCAACCCTGAAACGGGCTGCGGTCCAAATTTCAAAAATATGCAATGATCTTAGGTGGTTGTCCTCAGGCCCCCGGTGCGGGCTCAATGAAATTAATCTGCCCCCCATGCAGCCGGGGTCTTCCATCATGCCGGGCAAGGTAAACCCGGTGATCCCGGAACTTGTGAATCAAATCTGCTACCAGGTCATGGGATATGATGCTGTTGTTTCCATGGCCGCCGAAGCCAGTGAACTGGAGCTGTGCATGGCAGAACCGATAATTGCTTATGACCTGCTCCACGGGATGATGATTCTGAAAAATGCCTGTGTGACCCTGGCATCCCGCTGTGTTGTCGGAATCCAGGCCAACCGGGATGTCTGCCGCGGGTATGTGGAAAATAGCATCGGCCTGGTAACCGCCCTGGTACCGGTCATCGGTTATGAACCATCGGCTGCCATTGCCAAAGAAGCCCTTAAAACAGGGGGCAGTGTATATGAGCTGGTTCTGGAAAAAGGCTTGCTGTCCCAGGCCCAGCTGGATGATATGCTGCGGCCGGAAAACATGACAGACCCCAGGGAAATTCCCCATAAATAATATTTTCTTTCCGGCTGCTGCGGGGCAGCCGGATCGTTTTGACTTTAAAGATTAAAAGATGATAATCCAGCAGCTCAGATAGAAAAGAACAAGCCTTTGGCTGGGATAAAAACTATGAGAGGTAGGATATGTTAGATGTTTCCAGAACAACAGACACCATTTTAATGGTCAGGCCCTATGATTTTGGATTTAATGAGGAGACCGGTCTGGACAATGAGTTTCAGAAGCGTCTGGATATGTCGGAACAGGAGATCAACCAAAAAGCCAATGCCGAGTTCCAGGTCATGGTGGACACGTTGCGGGCCCAAGGGGTTACGGTTCTGATTTTGGAAAAACCGGAACCGACCCATGCAAAACCTGCCTGTGGAAAAGTTCCCGATGCCATTTTCCCCAATAATTGGTTTTCAACGGAACATGACGGCACCCTTATCACGTATCCCATGGCTGCCACGAACCGGCGCCACGAGCGGCGGCCGGAAGATGTGGAAAAGCTCCTGAGGGCAAACGGATATAAGATTAGAAATGTGATCAATGTGGGAAGATTGGATGAAACCAATCGTTTTCTGGAGGGCACAGGTTCCATGATTATTGACCATCGGGCTGAGGTGGTCTATGCAGCCCGGTCCAATCGGTGCGATGACCAGCAGTTTGACAATTTTATCCGCCTTCGCTTCTATGAGCAGGGCATCATGTTTAACACAAAAAGCACCAGGGGAACCCCCATCTATCACACCAATGTAATGATGAGTATAGGGGATAAATTTGCCGTGGTCTGCCTGGACTGTATCTATGACGAGGCGGAAAAAAACCGGGTAAAATCATCCCTTGAAAAGTTTTTTGAAATCATTGAGATCTCCATGGATCAGATGGAAACTTCTTTTTGCGGAAATATTCTCCAGGTCAATTCCGCCGGCGGAACTCCTTTGATTGTCATGTCCAAAAGCGCCTTTGAAGGGTTTATACCGGACCAGATCAAACAACTTGAAACCCATGGCAAAATTTTGCCCGTGGATCTGACCATTATTGAATCTGTTGGCGGCGGCAGTGCCCGGTGCATGATGGCGGAAATATTTTCAGAGAAAAAATAGTCTTTGGTCCATCCATTCAACCTCCTTTGTCACACTTTCCAAGATCCGGTTCGGTCTCACAATTAATGATGGAATTAAGTCAGGAAGTTTAGTATAAATACCCTTTTGCTTAAAAATTATGGTTTTCAATATGAATAAAGGATTATTGTAATGGTACAAATGATTAATACGCAAAGATTGGGTGATCGATTTAAGATGCTTGCACAGATTGATTCCGAGTCACGTAACGAAGCCGTGATTTCCAAGGTTCTTGAAAAACTTTTATTGGGATTGGGTGCAAATGTCTGTTTTGATGATGCCAGGGACAAGGTTGGTGGAGACTGCTCAAATCTGGTGGCAAAATTTAAAGGTACAATGGATGTCCCTCCCTTATTCCTGTCCGGTCACATGGATACAGTATTACCGGGTAATGGGGTAAAGGTTCAATTTGAAAACGGGATTTTCACAAGCGATGGAACCACCATTTTAGGGGGAGATAACAAATCTGCCCTGGCCATCATTCTGGAGGTGATGGAGGTGATCAAAGAAAATAACCTTCCTTGTCCTCCCGTGGAGATTGTTTTTACCGTGTGCGAAGAGATCGGACTTCTGGGGGCCAAACATCTGGATCTGTCTCTGATGGATGCAAAATTCGGTTATATCCTGGATTCCACTGACACGGAAGGGATAGTCATCAAAGCCCCGAGCGCCAATAAAATCAACATAAAAGTCCATGGCCGGGCTGCCCATGCCGGGGCCGCACCTGAGAATGGAATTTCGACCATTTACGCTGCTGCAATGGGGATTTCAAGCCTGAAACTGGGTCGAATAGATGAAGTGACCACCTGTAACCTGGGTGTCGTTTCCGGCGGCATGGCAAGCAATATTGTACCAGACTTTGTGGAAATTCTTGGGGAAGCCAGGTCCCATGACCTGGAAAAATTAAAACAGGTTACCAACAATATTATATCCGGTTTTGAGACAGCCGTAGCCAAGCTCCGGATAGGGGGTGAAGAGCTGCCCCGGGTTGAAATTGATGTGGAACAGGATTTTCCCAATACCAATATACCCGAAGACCATCCGGTCATTTTCCTTGCCCGGAAGGCGGCTGACAATCTTGGCCGGGAATTGGAAAGTAAAACCATTGGCGGCGGGGCAGATGCCAATATCTTATTTGGGAGAGGGCTTGTGGCCGGGGTTCTCGGCACGGGAATGACCGATGTCCATACCCTCAAGGAATCCATCTCTCTTGCAGATATGGAAAAAACAGCCCGGCTGGTTCTTGAAATTCTGAATGTTCATGCCGCAGGGGATACCGCTATATGATTCTCTATCTGGATTTGTTTTCTGGTATCAGCGGGGATATGACCCTCGGGGCTTTCATCGATCTTGGGGTGCCCCTGGAATGGCTTGAACAAAAACTTGCAACCGTGCTGAACGGGTTTTCCCTTCGAAGGGAAATCGTGTTTAAACATCACCTGAGGGCGGTGAACCTGTTTGTGGATGTGGAAGATAATAAAACATCCAGAACCTACCTGGATATAAGGGAACTCATCTTGTCGGCAGACCTGCCCGGACCGGTGAAAAAAAACAGCCTCAGAGCATTTGAAAAAATAGCCAAGGCTGAAAGCACCATCCACGGCAGGGAAATTGAAACTGTTCATTTCCACGAGATAGGCGGGGTTGATTCCCTGGTGGATATAATCGGCAGCTTTCTGGCAGTGGAATACCTGGGCATCAAAACCATTATTGCTTCAAAGGTGCCCCTGGGGTCGGGATTTGTGGACTGCGCCCATGGCAGAATACCTGTGCCCGTGCCGGCAACTCTGGCAATCCTTGCGGGAATTCCTGTTACAGGTTCCGATGCGAATACCGAGATTGTGACTCCCACAGGTGCCGCCATTGTGGCCACCCTTGCAACCTCCTTCGGTCCCATACCGGAAATGGAGATCTCAGGCATCGGATATGGGGCGGGAAAACGGGAAACCAGTTCCAGCATGCCCAATCTGCTGCGCATGGTTCTGGGTCAGGAGGTGCCAGGGTTAGGTAAAGGGGATGAACCGGATTCTCTGCTGAAAACAGACAGACTCTTTCAACCAGACAGTCCCCTCACCAGGGAAAAAGTTTTTGTGGTCAAAACCAATGTAGATGATATGAACCCGGAAATTTTGGGGTTTGTCATGGAACTGCTCTTGGAAAAAGGGGCTCTGGATGTGTCCTTTACCCCGGTTTATATGAAAAAGAATAGACCTGGTACACTGATCGAGGTGATTTGCCACAGCAAAGATCTTGAACGTTTATCCCGTTTGATCCTGACCCAGACCACGGCAATCGGTCTGCGATACCATGATAGCGAGCGTGCCGTGCTGGAACGGGAGGTGGTGACCATGGAGACCAGCTTGGGTCAGATTTTGGTGAAAAAAATCAAGGACCCGGATAACAGTATCCGCTTCATGCCGGAATATGAGGCATGTAAAAAAGTGGCCCTTGAGGAGAATCAGCCTTTAAAGGATGTATATGCAAGGATAATGGCAGAGGTGAATCCCCTTGACAGGGCCTAGAGCAGGTTATACAAAACACAGGATGAGCCTTTTCGATAAACTTATACTTGTGGGGGCAACCGGATTCGGCCTTGGCCGCATACCCTTGGCTCCCGGGACCTTTGGCACTCTGGCCGCCATACCTTTGATCTGGCTTATGCCATGGAACCCGGGCCCCATGGCCTTTTTTCTGGTCTGCCTGATCCTTTTGTCTGTTTATGTGGCGGATAAAGCTGAAATCATCATAGGAGAAAAGGATCCCGGCTGTATTGTTATCGATGAAATAGCAGGCTATTGCGTAACCATGACCCTGGTTCCCATAAACTGGATAACCATTTTATCGGGTTTTATAGCCTTTCGATGTTTTGATATTTTAAAACCGGCTCCTGTGAAATATTTTGAAGAAAAATTTTCAGGGGGCGCCGGTATTGTTTTGGATGACATAATGGCAGGAGTGCTGGCGGCACTTGTGCTCAAATTTTTATATATATTGGGTTTGTTTTAGGAGAAAAGGGATGGAAAAAAATTCAGACAAGG
>PIVS01000670.1 GCA_003353855.1 Desulfobacteraceae bacterium | reverse complement strand
TGAACCATATTCAGACCTCGTGAAAAATAGCGTTTTGATCCACGATACGCACCCTATAAGTAGCTGATAAGCGTTTAACCAAGGACAAATGGTAAATAAACCGCCTGAATAATAGGCAAGAATCCTGCTTTTATGTAAAGCCAGAGTTTTGACAAATTTTATGAGCACCGGAATATTTGAGACATCAGCAAGGTTAATCCAGTTGTTGATTACCTTTTCACCAGTCACCTTGTCTGTTTGATTCCAAATTTGTCTAAGTTCTTCTTTCATATAGTAAACTGTTGATAAGGGTTGGTTGATTTCGAGTGCTTTTTTAAGCCGCTCAGGTTCCATTTTTCTACTCTGAAGATTTTAAAAATAGCCAGATCCCTGATACAATTTTGCCTGTTCAGAATGCAAAAAGTCATCCCCGGTTCCGCCTTCAATGGTGTCATTCCCGTTTCCGCCGTACAAAAAATCGTTCCAGGCCAATCCCTGGATTAGGTCATCCGTATCTTCACCAAAAAGAGTATCATTCGAGTCTGTGCCTATGAAATTTGCCACGCTTTTTATACCCACACTTCTATCCAATACAGGATATGCAGAATACATCCAATATTACACCTATTATTACTGTGCATAAATACAGGCATTGTCATCTCTCTATTGGCGGCACGCCTGGATGACACGTTAAATACAAACATGAAGATCCCATAAATCATGAGAACAGTCAACTTGTGTTTTGACTTTTTAGGGTTTCTTGAGTCCTTAATCTTGGACAATTATTTTAATAATCCAGGAAGTTGAGATTTTATTATCCTTATTTGATCTGTGATAATTGTGTTAGGAGCTGTAAATTCTTCTTCAACAGTTTCATACTCACAAATGTTGTTTCTTTGTGCGATTTTCGGCGTGCTGTACAATTTTTCTCGATACCGTTTCTCACGCAGAGTCGCTTGGGACAGATTCCTGTCTTTTTTCATTTGATTAATGGTTTGCTGGTCGGGATGATTATTCATATATCACCTTCCCGGTCAAATGTTCAGAGCACAAAATTTTGTGAAAATCTTTGACCAAAGGTTTCATGAAAATTTTTTTTGGACTTGTTTTATAGGTTTTACCTTCACGGGGAAGACCTTGTCCCGTAGTCATGCCAATATAGTCCCAATTAGAGGCCTGATAGCATGTCCCATGGTAAAATTGCGGGTCGACAAAGGTCTCCAGCAAAACCGGTTGGAAACCCCATTTTTCTTGCCAGTCATCTCTTAACCTGCGAGTAACCTTCCCTAATGTATGGCTGGCCAAATTTTTTATGTTTACCCATGGAAATATCAAGAAACGAGTGTTGTTGATAACCCATGCCAGATTTCTCAATCGCTGATTTTTTGTCCACCCGATCCATTCATCTCTTGCCCTCATTGATTTTGCAGCGCCTGAAAATAATAAGCATCCAAGAATTTTGTGGTCATTCTTAATGAAATACCGCATGACATAGCCGAAGGGCCGACTAAAGCCAAGATAATGATAACGAGACACATATTCATTCCATAATGTGATATTTCCCTTATCTCTTACAATCTCCAAATTAATATCACCGAAATCACCTACTACATTTTTTATAATAGGTTCCGGTTCTGTTCTGGAAGTTAATATTATTTTTGCTTTTTTCGATTTAGCCTGAATCTTTTTCTCGGGAAGGTGTAATAAACCTTCCACTTCCAATTTCTCCAACATCTTCAAGCAGGCATCAAGTTTATTATTGCCTGATGCCCTACGCCAATTCAGGTGCTCACAAACTGTTTCAGTTAATTCGCGGCGGCTTAAATTTGAAAATAAACTGATCGTTTCCTGCACCTCTTTTATTTCTCGATGAGTAACTGGACGACCACAGCAAACCATGGCGGGATCATTTTTTTGAAGCATAGTTGCAACCTTTTTCTTTGATTTATACATTGAGACATCTGTACATTACCAAAATTAAAAAGATTAGTCTTTAGCTTTTTTGCAACATAAAAAATTCTAAATTATTCAAAACCATTGCCATCATTGGGTCTAAAACTACGTGCGTCAGGGGTGTAAAGTAATTGACTTATTACATCTAATATCATAGGGTATATAGTCTGTAAGGGTCTGGAAAATATCGGGATAAAAATAGATAAGCAAAAAAACGCTGAGAAAAACGGAGCAGCAAGAAGGATAAGTGGTGAGAATTCGCCAGTGAGCATTTTTGTCGTGCCGACTGATGAGAAATTAAAGATAGCACAGGAAATTTGGAAACTAATCAACTGATTACCTAAGTTATTTTCCACGTTTTCTGGTCAGGTTGTATGATCAGCCCTTTCAAGGTCGTACTTGTTTTCGTTTTTTTCTCTTAGCAATAACCCTGCCAGTAGAAACATGAGGTGACTGTTTTATGTGCTTCCGCTTTGGCACCGGCTTTTTGGGCCCTCGTTTATGTTTTCGATATGCTGACAGTCTAACAAGTTTTGCAAGATCTTGGATGAAA
>PIVS01000145.1 GCA_003353855.1 Desulfobacteraceae bacterium | reverse complement strand
CTCCTTCCCTGAAGATCACTGAATGGGAAAGATCCGGGGAGGATTTGTTGGCTTTTTTGGCCTCTTCTTCATTGCTGATAAAACTTTCAAAGGAAAGAGCTGCCCAGGCCCTTAAAGATTCTCCTTCAGGTTTGAACAGAGTATGTTCAACGTTCTGGGAGCAAAGGCGACCATAAAAAATCAGTTCGCCCCAGAGGACCTGGACAATATTAGGCTCGTGCTGGTCCCCTTTATAGTCGTAGGTAATGTCATCCAGTTTTTGAAGCAGTTCCTTAACCGAGGGAGGTGTTGCCCCCCCGCTGGGATATTTGATGGCCCCGGTACCATCCAGCAAAATCTTAAAAGAAAGGGTTTCAGGTTTGATGGCACAAAATTTCTGATCAGACCCCAGCTGTCCAACCGTTTTTGTCTTGTCATAGTCTATGGCACGATCATGGGAATAATCCGTTGGATTCAACATGGCTTCAAACCGGTTTGCATCGCCTTCCTGAACACTGATAATACCGCCATCAACATTACACCGGGTAATGGAAAGCCTTTTTTTGTCTCCCTTGGCAGTTTCCATTTATCTGTATCTCCTATCTTTCCATCTGCTCTTCCAAAATCTCCAGAATCATCTCCCTGCATTCTGAAAGAAGTTGCTTTTTAAGTTTTTCCAGGTCCCCTGATGGATCCCGGGCGCTTCCACGAGTCTCTTCCCTGATAGAATCTGCTCCGGAAGAGTCTTCTTTACCAGTACTGGCTTTAACCACCATTTCATTAATCTCAATGGCCATAGCTGCTGTCTTCCCTTGTAAAATAATTATAGGTCAGCTCAATGGTTTCGATTGCCACACTATTTTTGGTTGAATTAAAACCATCGATTTGCCACTTGACCGGTAGGGCATTGACAATATTCCATACCCGGCAGGGATCTCCTTGCTCATTCAGAAGAGAGATATTGAGACTCCTGGGTTCAACCGGTTTCGCAAAATCCGGACCCAGAATTGAACTGCACCAGAGTACAAGGGGAGATGACATGTCTGCCATGCCCCGCTTCAGTACCAAATTATCATATTTGGGCGGTTTGGGGAGTTGGTAAAAAAAATTTTCTCCCCCCTCTGCCACCTGATCATACTCTATGGTTACATTGAGCCCCGAAACTTCCTGAAAAGCAGTGTCCTGCCCTTGGGTTGCCGTAAATTCAATTTTAAAATAAAAGGCCGGGGGCGGATAATATCCCTTTGATTGCAAAGAAGAATTCATCAGGCATTGGCGATGGTAATGCCTTCATGGACAATTTCGATGCTTTCAATGGCCACCTCATTTCCTTCCGATTTAAGATCGGTGCCGGTTATTTTTGCAGGCCAAGCATTGGCAAGGGTCCATACCATTGTGGGAGCCTTTGCCTCATCCAGCAAACTGATGGTAACCGGCAAGCGTTTGATGGTGTTCATCTTGATCTGGGTAAACCAATCCCAGAATTTGTTGTCGGATTTGAAAATTCCTTTTTTCATGGTAACATTCCCAAATTTTTTAATCCCCGGCATTTTGATAACTGAAAATTCCGGGCTGTCGCCATGCCGGTATTCAATGGACTGGGCCTCAATATCAAGGCCGGACACTTCCTGGAAAGACATAACTTCTGAATCCCATTTCACCTCAAAGAAAAATTTTGGCAGGGGCCAAACAGTTTTGGATTGTGCTGAACCATCATCGGCCATAATATATCTCCTTTTTCATATTGATGATTAGAGGGTGTTATTTATGATTTTTGCATCTGCTGCTGAAAGGTGATTTCAATGAATTCAGCAGGTCTGATAAGTGCCACAAGAACCGTAACCCTTAAAATTCCTTCAAGGATATCGTCTCCGGTCATTGTTTCACCCAACCCCACATGGACGCTGAATGCATCATCCGGACTTGCCCCGGCAAGGCCTCCACGTTTCCAGATACCGGTTAAAAAATTTCGAATCATACTTTTTATGGTCACCCAGGTATTGGCCACATTGTTTTCAAACACATATGCTTTTGTGGCAAGCCTGATGGATTCTTCCAGCATAATCATGGTTCTTCTGACCTGAATATACCGCCAGTCCAGACTGTTGCCATCCAGGGTACGTCCCCCCCACACAAGGGTTCCTTCACCGATAAAGGTCCGTATGGCATTTATTGATTTGCCCTGGGGCGTGACATTGAGGTCTTCCTGATCTTCATGGGTAATATTCACCGAAGGAGAAACAACCGAGTTAAGACTGACATTTGCGGGGGCTTTCCACACACCCCTAGAATTATCCACCATGGTGTATATACCAGCCATGGCCGCACTGGGAGGCAACAGGTTCAGTTTTGTTTTGATCTCGTCTAAAATTGATTTATAAAGCAAACTGTTCTCAAACAAGGTTGTGTTCAGCATTGGTTTTTCTGCAGGCTCTAATTTAGTATCTATCATCTTGTTTAGCTCGGTTGCCAGCTGTACTTTTTTGGAATCATCGGCAGTTTCTTTGGAGATCCCCTTTTCCTTTTCAATAAGGGGCAACAGGAGTTTTCTGGCTTCATCGGAAAGATTTTCAAATCCCAAATCCGCATCCTGAACAATGGTGGTATTCACCCAGGGATAATAGGCCGCTGAAAAATTAAGAAAATTTATTCCCAGACCATTCCTGAAATTGTCGATACAGCTTCCTTCTATTTCCCCTTTTTCAGGATCTGCGGCAATGTCCTTCCTATCTCTGTATCCCTTGTGGATATCCAGGATGGTGATTCTGTTTTTCATTTTATCGCCGCAATGCTGTAAGGCTGCCTGTTGAACACTGATACAATTTGCCTCTTCCAATAATATGGCTTCAGGGATGAGGACCATGGTGGGTTCCTGCTCCTTCACCAGCAATTTAATAGCATTTGTCAGACCCGGGGCTTCAATTTTTTGCTCATAATTCCCAACGGAAACAATATAGCAGGGACCCCCGCCATTTTGGTAAAACAACTTCATGGCGTAATAGAGCAGATAATTTCCCTTTTCCTGCTTTAATTGGTATCCTTTGTCCATAAAATTAAAATCCGCGTCCGGAAGATCTCCGGGACTTGTCACTCCCCCCCCGGCCGTTGTCACAGCAGGAGCAGGTGACGCCTCAGGCGTTACAGACGTGTCAGCCCCATCCGATTCAGCGGCCTTGGCAGCATCTTTTTCAGGCAGGGGCGCAGGGGGGGTATCCCCTGCCGGAGCAGCAATTTGACTTATACCAAAAATGGGATCAGGCCCTCCTCCAAAATATTGGTTGAATTCAATCATGGAAGAGACCTTCCAGGGTCTGTTTACCAGATCCTTTTTACCCTTTCTGGTTTCTGCAAATTCTGTATGCCCGATAAATGCAGGGACAGCTGTTGCAACCTCGACGACTGAGTTGGGGAAGGCGTTTTTTTCCACGATATAAACACCCGGTGTTTTCATTGCTCCCATAGTCACCTCTCTTAAAAAATTAGGGGTTGATAAAAATCTCCGAAACATACTCTTTTTTGTTTTCTTTATTCATTCTTCTGTTTATATAATCCGGAGATGGTGCAGGAAGTGTTTTTACAAGGGTCCTGCTGGCACTGGCATTTTGTTTTCTTAACTGGAACCGGCATAGGGGCACCTGGGTCAGCGGTATGGCTTTGTCCGATTCAAACACCAGGGCGTCATTGTTACCGGAAACCCTCTCGTTGTCTTTTTGGGTAAACATAATTTTATTTTCCAAATCAACAATTGATACCCTCTCTTTTGTATATTTACCCAAAAGATAATATTTCCAGATTGTTTTTCTGGCATTAAATTCCAGGAAATACACTGTTGAATCAAATGATGATCCGCTGGTGGCTTGAGGATGGATGGATATAATGCACAACGGTCTTATGAGTCTTTCGGATCGGGTCAGTATTGACTGAATATTTTTTGAATCCATTGATTTTAAATCTGATTGAGAGACGTACACATCCCGGGTCAGCCTGTAATCTCCCCGGGTCTGAATAGGGGCTGTTTTTGAACAAAAAAACAAAATGTTTTCTTTTAAAAACGGCAGATCTGTGAAGTTTTCAAATTCAGGGTTTCTCGAAAAAACTTTAAAATCAAATGACAGGGGTTCAAAAGGGTCTACGGCATAGAGATTTAAAATATCCACCCTTGCTTCATTGAAAAACATGCAGATACCGTTGGTTTCTTTTTTCAAAATCAATCCGGCATTATTCATTATTTTTTGGGAGGTTGCACTTAGGCAAAATTCAAGTTCCCAGGCAAAGGCAGTTGAATAATACCCATGCCCTATCAAAATTCTAAATAATAGTTTATATGCTGACATAAACCGACCCTAATGAAGATTGACAGAGGTTGTTGGATCAGATGCTGGTATGACCTTTGTTTTTATATCCCTTGAGTCAAAGGTTAGCATCCGTACCCGGTAAAGGACAGAGGGCTGATATTTACCACTTAAAATACTCCAGAGACTGCTGAGGTCGTTTATGTTCAGATTTTCAATGTCCAAAATCAACTTATCGATTCTTGGATCAAGATCGGGAGAATTCTGACGGGTGAATACAGGATTTTTTTGAAAAAAACTAATGGTATGGGAAAGAAATTTCAGGGCTTCCGAATAATTGGGCCCCTCAAAATTTGCCGAAAACATAAGAAACAGATTCAGGTGCAAAGGCGGGTAGGTGATGATGTTTTCATGGCCACCGATAAACCCCTGGGCCTTGAAATAAGCAGGTGAATCATCTTTTTCAATATTAACAAGAAATACGGCGAGTTTATTATTCACATTTATTGCGACATTCCCGTCCTGCTCTGCGATATTTGATATCACGGCAATATCCTCATTGAGACTGAATGTCCTTCCAAGATACTGATTCAGATGGTGGGTGATATGACTTATGGCTGAATTGATCATTTCCCATGGTCCTGTTGCCAGGTGCTGACTGGCTTTTCAATATAGTCGTGTTTGCACAGCCTGTGGTGGAACCAACGCACACAGCTCCGCCCCCTCGGTTACATCATTCCCCTTCATTGACAGGCTTTCCATTGATTAGTTTCCCATATTGATAGGCTCACATGAATTTTTCTTTCAAGTGCTATGTGCTAAACGGCTGGGAATTTGTGATAAACGGTTGGGACGGGAAAATGTCAAACAGGGTGCTATCAATCCTGGGAAAAATGACTCACCAAAGGATATTGGGCAAAATAAGAACTATGTTTACCTGGTTCCAGGAAAAGGCAATTACAATTTCAGGATGCTCGGACTGGTTCAAATCGGTTCTTTTTAAGATTGAAAAAATAATTAAATAACACGATTGTTTTCCGGGAGGTATTCATGCCATGGCTTGGGACAGACAATTTAATATTATCCTGTTCGACCTTGACGGCACCCTGGTTAATTTTCAATGGCGCCTGGAAGAGACGATCGGTGACATTATTTATCGGTGATTCACTAAATGATATCCTTGCCGCCGACCGGGTGTCCATGCCTGTTTTCTCTCCTCTGGAAAAAGCCTGATCACAGGAACGGCTGCCGACAACGCAATTTTTCAGATATCCTCCCTTTCAAGTCTTGCCGATATGCTGATCCACCAGGGCGTTCATTTTACTCAAATCTATTTTTGATCTCCTGTCGGCTGCCTTGGAATTGTCTGACAAAAAAACTTTTTCAGGATGAAAACAATAGAACTGGGATTTGAACTTCTCTAAAAAAAAGCTTTTATTTTCAATAATCTGGGAACCGAATATCTGTTTTAGAAAACTGAACTTGGCAACATATTTTTGAACAATCCTAAAATATAATGCCTTGTTTGATACGATTTCAACCGATCCTGACATCTGGAATCCAAAGATTTGGTCCATGCGGTCTGAGTCCTGGAAAATAGAGGCTGAAATAATTTTTAGACCTTTGCCCCATTGGACGTGCCTGGAATTTTCATTGGAAAA
This sequence comes from Desulfobacteraceae bacterium, assembly GCA_003353855.1. Taxonomy (GTDB): domain Bacteria; phylum Desulfobacterota; class Desulfobacteria; order Desulfobacterales; family Desulfobacteraceae; genus NBML01. Next base: position 4,322 of record PIVS01000145.1, on the reverse strand, counting down.
AAAATAGAACCCATTGTCATGGAAGACAAAATATACCGGGGATGACCACGGAATATCATTTTCCGAAACCGCAAGGGTCATGACCCTTGTTTCATGGATAAGACGAGTTGTTTTTTCCTTAATTTCTTTTTCCATCTTTCTCCATGGATCGGTCTTGTAAATGCTTTAAGAACAAATTTGCCATCCCTATCATCCTGTTTTTCAAGGTGATGCTCCCCCATTGCACCCACGCCATGGAGAGATTCATTTGGCTGTGTTTTACCCCTTCACCATTCTAACGAGAATTTGTTTATTTTCAGAATAATAGATGGCATAGGATTATTCAAAATCATCCCTTTAAAACCCGGCCCACAACTTCCTCCAGCAAACTTTTTGTATAGGGTTTTTCAACCCTGTCCATAAAACCGTATTCAACTGGATTTGCCATAACAGGGTCATCGGCATATCCGCTGGATACGATGGCCCGTATTCCGGGATCAAGGGTCAAAAGATCCTTAATCGCTTCTTCCCCCCCCATCCCGCCGGGGATTGTAAGGTCCATGATAACAATATCAAAGGGTGTGCCGGCCTCCTGTGCCTCTTGGTACATCGAGATGGCCTGGCCGCCGTCCATTGCCGTTTGAACCAAATATCCGCATCTTTCCAGGATGCTCAATGTAATGCCCATTAGCCCAAGAATAATGGACAATCCTTTTAACCAGAAATAATCAGACTTTACATAGTCTTCATAGAGCAGACCCTTAAGGGAAAAATCAGGATCAATCAACCCCAGTCTTATATAGGTATCTGCAATATGCTGCCACCGTTCAGGGTTATTATGCCCGATTTGCACAAGATCCGGAAGGATCAGGTCCCGGAGCCGGGTATATTCAAAGAGAAGGTGGGTCCTTTTTTTTACATGATTTTGGGTTGTAAACAGCGCATCTCCATAAAAATCTATACCGTAGGCCACAGGCCTTATAATTGTAAAAGGAACTTTTTCCCGGGCGAACAAGTAGGGTTGATTTGCAATACTCCCGTTGAGTCCGTCAATCCTTCCTTCAATAAATCTGCTGTTGGCTGTTTTATCTTTATTGATAATGGAAATGCCCTTGATATTGACCCCTTCATTCAGAAACATTGCGGCAAATTCAGGTATCTCGCTTTGATTCAGCATGATGCGTTTGCCTGCAAGATCATGGGGAGAGTTGATATTCCTGTCCTTCCTTGCAAGGATGACCCTGATTGAATGCTGTATAATCGGCGCCAGCACAACCAGTTTTTCACCCTGGGATCTAAGGAAAAGCAGTTCCGAACCCAGAACACCGAAATCTGCCCTGCCGCTGGTAACAACATCCTGAACCTTTATCTTTGGTCCGCCTTCAATAATATCCACATCAAACCCTGCCCGGGAATAAAATCCCAGTTCTTTGGCTGCATAATACCCGGCAAACTGAAACTGATGATGCCATTTAAGCTGGAGGCTCACCTTTTCCAGTATCCCAACACCCGAATTCGCAGAGGTCGACAAGGGGAACAAAAGGAGAAACACGAATATAACCCGAAATACCATATCCCGACTTCCCGGCAGAAAACCACACCTCCTGTGAACCTTTGCTTCAAGGAATTTTTTATGCATTGCTTGGTTCCTTCCCCTCTAATTTGCTAAAATGATATGCCGGTCTGGAATAGATCCATCATTTGGGCAGACATGGATGCAAGTTAATAGCTGACTTTGTTAAACATAGCACATATTTGCCCGGATTGAGCAACAATTTTTAGTGTGAATCCAGGCACAATTGTGTTGAGAGGCTGATATGAATAAAAACCGACTGGAAATACACGATTTATTTCCAACATGGACAAAAAGGGAAAATCCCCCAGATGAGTAAGCAGCCAAAAGCGTTAAGGACCGCATCAATTTCGATGTTGAATTCCACAAGCAGATTTGCAAGCTGAGCGGGAATCCTTTTTTTTCCCTGCTCATGCAGAGCATGATGGACTTTTTAAAACAATTCCTTGAGGTTCTGGACGACAAGCCCACCTATATCCACGATGCAGACATCCATGGCATTCTCTTTGACGCCATCTCGTCCCGGGATCACCAGCGCGCCGTTGAAAGCATGTATGCCCATGTGGTGATAATGAAACAGCGATTCTGTGATCTGGAAAATGAATTTTTAAATATCCAGGCGGCAAATCTTCAAAAATAATCCGACCTGTTAATAGCGGCTATTTCATGGAGTTTCTGCTGCCGGAGGTTTCAAAAAGAAACTTAAGAGTGTTGCCAGGGCTGTCAGCCCTGCACAAAGCCAGAACCCGACACTAAAACTGCCGGTGACATCAGCCAATGATCCTGCTATTGCCGGGCCGACAATCTGGCCGGCTCCAAAAAAAAGTGTGATAAATCCCAGGGCTTTCGCCGCCTGGGCCGGCCCCATGTAATCCCCCACAGCCGCAGACATAATGGTGGGAATACTCCATACAATGAGTCCGAAAAGGATGATGGAACCATAGAGGAATAAATTTGGCCAGGGAGCCGCGGCCAGGGTGTATACAAGGGTAAAAAGCACATAGGCCATCATCAGGCCCTTTCTGCGGCCGATTTTATCGGAGAGTCCACCGAACATGGGCCCTGAAAAGATACTTAATGCCCCGACCACGGCCCAGAAGGAACCGGCAGCCCCTTCACCGAATCCGTGTTCATTCACCAGGGCAGTCACGATAAAGGTAACATAGACAGAATAGGTGGCCCCGAAAAAAAAATAAATACACCCCAGGTACACCATTATTTTTTGGGAAACCCCTCCCTGCTTTTGGCAAGGGGCTAGGGGTCTGGCAGTCTGCCCCTTTGAATTTTCTTCCCCCGGTTTTTTTCCCACCGGCGCCAACCCTTTCTGGGCCGGGTCATTGCGCAAAAAGGTCAGGGCAACCAAGGCAATGACCAGGCAGATTACGGCCATGGAAACCCAGGCAATGCGCCATCCTTCGACACCGGCTGCCTTGTTGACCCAGGGTACAAACACACCGGCAAAAACAATTGCCAGACCATTGCCCGAGAGCATGGTACCAGCGGCCCGGCCCCGGGTACTCTTTAAAAACCAATGGGAAATTAATCCCATGAGGGGCATATTGGTAAGACCGGTGCCGATCCCGGTTATGGTATAAAGGGACATCACCTGGAAAAAGGTCATGGCTTGACTGACCAGGGCCATGGTGCTCCCCACCATCAACAACCCCAGAAATATAGTATTCCTGGCCCCCAAATAATCTGCCACCATGCCGGAAAAGAGCACCGATACCATATACCCGACAAAATTGCCGGTCCCGATAAAACCCATCTGGGAATAGCTCAAGTTCAGTGACTGACCCATGGAAGGCAGCAGCATGCCAATGGCAAACCGACCAAGACCAAGACAGGCAAAAAGGATACCCACACCGGTGAAAACAATAATCCAGCCGTAGTGAATCGGTTTGCGGGATTTAGAATTGTCTGAAAATCTCATTATTTTCTCCTTGGTGGAGCCGGGTATGCAAAATTTAAATTAGCGACAGCAACATGAATACAACAAGAAATATTTCCTTTATAGTGAGCTTTCCAATTAAATTCAAGGAAAAGCCTGTACCTGTCGCCTTTTTACCCTGTCTCAGGATAACTTTAAGTTGACCCTTTTAGAATATAAGGTAAAATGCCATAAAAATGGATAATAAAATTCCAGAAACCGATAATGCAAAAGGAAACAATAATGCAGATGACCTTCAGATCCCATATCATTACCATATTTTCAATTGTTCTTTTAATCCTGCTGGCCCTGGCCGTCCCTCCCTCGTCGGCCAGGCAATACACCATCACCGGCAAAACCATGGGCACATTTTACAGCATTAAATTTATTTCAATGGAAGAACAATCCCCGGCCATCTGGCAGCAGATGACCGATATCCGGCTCAAAGAGCTCAACGCAAAACTTTCCATGTACGATCCCAACAGTGAAATTTCCAAGTTTAACCGATATCCGGCAGACCAGTCCTTTAAACTCTCCAATGATTTTTACCAGGTGCTCTTGGAATCCCAAAACCTGTATAATAATACAGATGGCGCCTGGGACGGGACAATTAAACCCCTGGTGGACCTCTGGGGGTTTGGCACCAGGAACAGGCCGGACACCCAGCCTGAAGTTAGTCAGATTCAAGAAGCCCTTGCCAGAACCGGATTTCACAAATTGACACTCACAGATCATCTGCTGACAAAAAAAGAAACAGCCATTACCCTGGATCTTGGCTCCATCGCCAAGGGGTATGGGGTGGATGCCATTGCCCACCTTTTTTCCAGCAACGGGATTAAA
>PIVS01000669.1 GCA_003353855.1 Desulfobacteraceae bacterium | reverse complement strand
TCATAAGTGTTTGGCCCTCGAAAAATTCAGTTCTGTCGAAATAGGCGCACGATCTTAAAAAAAATCCCCCGATTTAGCTTTGGATGGGTGTATAAAAAATTAGGCGGTGGATTTGGGTTCCATATGTTCATTTGATTTTTTTGGTATATGTTTGTTAAATATATCAAATAGATTCAGCTCTGAGATGTAATGCTTTACCATTGGCAATACATCAACTCATCTCGTTACAGCTTTTATGATTTCCTTCATCTTCGGGCCTCCAAATTATATTTTGGAAGCACAATACAATAAAATATAAGTTTGCCTAGGCTAACTTAAAATATTTTCCGTCTGCGGAATGTAGGATACGATGGGAAAAGGATAAAAATTGCGTTTTTTATCTTTTTTTGAAAAAAAGTTGCATAAATACTCATAATTTATGTATGTATACCTGCTATATTTTCATAATTCAAAAAAAGGATGCTGCACAATATTTGAAACTTATAACCATTGTAAAGAAAGGAAATAGAACATGATAACAAGTCCATTCAGTTTTTTAGCACTGCTAACTTTGTTAATCACCGCAGTACTATATTGCGAAAAAAATTTAAAACTGGGCGTATTTAAATTTGTACCTGCCCTCACATTCATATACTTTGGCGGTATGGCCGGAGCTTCATTTCATGTCTGGGAACTGACCCCGGAAATAAGCAGTTTCATAAGCAGTTTGAAATATTTCCTCCTGCCCATGATGCTTTTCCTGCTGCTGCTGAAAAATGATATCAGGGACGTAATGAAATTAGGGCCCAAACTTTGTGCTACTTTCTTTGCAGTAACAGCCAGTATTCTGGCAGGTTTTTTAATTGTCTTTTTAATATTTAAAAATCAACTCCATGTCGATGCCTGGCAGACCTTCTCCATTTTATCCTCATCCTGGGTAGGAGGTTCCACCAATATGGCCGCATCCCAGATTGGACTTGGTGTAAAAGACGGCTCCCAGGCTTTAACATATGCCTTTTTAATGGATAATATCTGTGCTTCCTTCTGGCTTGTGATGCTGATCACCCTGGCACCCATGCGAAAAGTCTTTAACAAATTTTCCGGGGCCAACAGTGAGGACGTCGATTGCATCATAAGAGATATCCATATCCATGCCGCAGCCAATGAAGACAAAAGAGAATACTCTTTCATGGATTTTATGGGCACCATCGGTCTTGGCGTTGCAGCTGCAGGGTTTGTTATGGTATTGGGAAAACAGGTTATAAACCCCGGAGGACTGACCGAAGCCAATTTTCTTTTTGGATTAAGATCTTTTTTCAGCGGCAGCGGTTGGGTGGTCATCATAGCTACAGCCCTGGGAATTATCGCCGGTATGACACCCCTCAAAAGGATTAAAGGACCCGACCATTTCGGCAGTGTGCTTCTTTATATCATAGTTGGTTTGATAGCTTCTGCCACGGATTTTTCCACCATAGATCTGGGACAGGCAGCAATTTATATTTTTTCAGGTTTCCTGATCCTGGGATTTCATCTGATTGTACTACTGATACTTGCAAAGATTTTCAAACTGGATCTGTATATCTGTGGAATTGCTTCCCAGGCAAATATCGGAGGAGCCGTTTCTGCTCCAATTTTAGCTGGAGTATATGACAGTGCCCTAATCCCTGCGGGTCTCATGATGGGGATACTGGGTTCTGCCATCGGTACGGTAACGGCATTGATGCTTGCTAAAATTTTGATGGTCATATAAAAACGTATAGATATTAGGTCAGGGCCGATGAAAAACAATTTTCATCGGCCCTGTATGTATCATACCTATTTAAATTTGGTGTAATGCCACCTTAATATGATCCACCCAGATACCGGTAAAAGCATCAAATTCGGCAGTCCCTTTCAAAACTGATTTACACTGGATACCTGCCCTTGTCAGGATAGATTGCCAGGAATCTTTGCCGGACACTGCCATATCATTTTTCGCATGATCCCCTGCCACGGACATAAAGGGGATGAGCCAGGCCTTTTTTATCTTTTTTTCCCCAAGCCAGGTTTTGATATCCTTAATATCGGGGTAACCTTCCACGGTACCCACAAAAATATTGGGATCTTTAACCTGAAACTGGAACATGAGAGCTGCATAAAAAGCATTTGCCGGATGATGGGTTCCATGACCCATGAGAACAACAGCTTCTCCCTTTTTTCGTTCCCTGGGAATGGTCTTTAAAACGGCGGCCACTGCTCGGGCCATATCCTTCTGGCTGTCCAAAAGAGGTGCTCCCAGAACATTTTTTTTTAAAGCGCCCCATGGAAGCAAAACCATCAACGGTGTTGGCCAATTTATCATACATGGTTCCCGGAATGGTCTGTAAACTTTGCACCACCCCATGGGTGACTTAGATAGGAGTACCAGATTAAAGTCAATCTCTTTTTACAACATTTTTTGAGGCACAGCTATCCTATACCAATCCAGGTTGGTTTTTTTCAACTTAAACCAGCTTAAACGTTTTTTTAG
>PIVS01000668.1 GCA_003353855.1 Desulfobacteraceae bacterium | reverse complement strand
TGGTTCCCCCGGAGAACTTGTGGTGGATAACATGAGCACGGCTGTGACAGAACGGGTAGGCTCTCTGATACGATTTAATGACAGTTTCCTTGAGTTTTTACTCCCCTTTGGTATCAAGCTGGGGTGATGAAAATCACCATAGTTAAAGCGCATATTCTGGGTTCCGGTTTTGTTCCTTTTTTTTGATCAAAGCATTGATCTCTACTCTTTTTGCCTGAACCGATCTACCAACATTCTTTTTGAACCATTCGTGAACTTTGTTTGTGGGAATTGTTTCCAAGGCTTTGTGAACAACTTCGGTTGTAGTTTTAGAGACAATGGCAGCAAGACTTAAGATAAAAACTGTGAATCCACTTTTCGCCTGATCATGTTCAAGTTTTTTCATTTTTCCAAAAACAGATTCTATGACCTCTGAAGTGCCAAGCAGTCTTTCATCATTATCTGCTTTCTCTGATTCTTGCTCAACAAAATCGAGTAACTCTTTTTTTATGCGCCTGGCCCTTGCTGTTTTAGCCCTAAATGTAGGCAGTTCCAATAGATCAATATGGCAATTTTGATAAATTCCCTGAAATTTAATAAACGCTTCGGCTTCTTTGACAATATGGATAAGCTCCTTCCATTCTTCAAGATCGCTCCGGAAATTGGCTAACCAACCCAATTTTTCGGTGATATATTCTTGGGGACACTCAAGGCATGAAAAAGTATCAGGGTTTTCCAGCAAGCAAAGCTTGTCTATACCCCACTTAAGCAATGGTTCCACATTCATATACCGTGCCTTACTCCTTTGGTTCGGGGGAGCAATGGCTGCAAGTTGTGTCTGCTGAACCTTTTTTCTTGTACTTGTTGCCAAACGTGTAAATTCATTCCATCTATCATCGGAACCGAGTTCCCGTTTTAACACTGTGGCAGCCTTGTGTGTAATATCATACACAAAAACCGTATCGGTAAATTTCTGGCAGAACCGTTCGATACCAGATTTAACATCTGTTCCATGATCACTGATAATTTGTTTTGGAACCCCTGTTTTCGAGATCGTTTCTTCAAGTTGTTTATATACAACATCACCATTTGATTTGGATACGGGAAACAATGCTAACGGTTCAACATCTTCATGACAAAGAATTGTTTCGGCAGCAGGAAGTTTGCTTTGCCGGATTCCCAATATTGCCAGACATTTTTCTTTACCCCATTGAATGGAATGATCGACAATCCATATCCAGTCATCGGCCTTCTCCTTTGGCCGGGTAAGTTTATAGTAGCCAAGGCGGAGCAACCAGATACGTCCTGAATACCATGAGGGCGTTGTATACTTAATGTTCAAAAATGTAGATATCAGCAGCAAGGTCCGTTCTGCACCTCTTAAGCTTGTACAGGCATTAAGAACCAAGGTGATAAATAAGTATGCATGGCCGGAAGAAAATGTATGAAAGCACGGTCTCTGTTCAAACTGCGTCAAGGAATCCGTGCTCTCCTGAGTCAAAGATTTTTTTTTAGGCGATCTATCTCAGCCAGCATCTTTTTTTCTTTGTCTTTCATCTGCTGAACCTGATGCTCAAGATTATTTGAAAGTTCTTTGAATTCCCTTTTGTGTTGCTCTAAATACTTAACTCTTTTGCGGAGCAGTTTGATTTGGTATTTTGCATCTTTTGCTTTTATTTTCCATTTATCCCTGCTGCTTTCAAAAAATCTAATCAGCTTCCACTTTGGACTTTTATACTTTTTCCCTGCTGTTTCCTGATCATGTTCGGTATTCATTTTAGTCCCTCATGTAATGGTCTGTAATTCCAATTGTTTACATGAGATATAACTACTTGAATTTACTACAAAAGTCTAGATTTATTTTATATCCAATAATTTCAGCAGGTTACAGCAAATATTCAAGAACATTTATGGGAACTTAATTTTCAGTCAATTTCATAGCTTTTTAGCCGATTTTCATCACCCCAGACAGATGCCACCTTGGATAGAGAAATTCCTTTCCGTCTTTATCTTGGTAATAGTAGTCTCCCACAAGGACATCACCGTTTTTTGTCTTGATGTGATTTTCTGCCCTTGCCCAAGGCATGATCTTTGTGTGAACTTTAATTCCCATGGGTTCGTATATGACTTTGAGTACCTCCCAATAAGCACCGGTGCCATCTTTGTTTGTAAAGCCTTTCCACTCATCACAAACAGCAACCAATGTTTGTAAATCGTTGGCAAGCAGAACCGGACATAATACACCACAAAAAAGGATGATGATGACTTGGCTGAAACTTATTCTTAAATCCCTTGCTTTTTTATCGTAAATTCCTGGTCAATTAGAGAGATTAATGGTGGTCAATGAATGTATAATACAGGATAATTTTGGCGCTGGCAAACAGATTTTAAAATAGCAATCTTTTGTTTCTGGGTAAAATTTGCTTTGCTCATAACACATTCTCCTTTTTAAAATTTCAGAAAAAGTGTTACCTGATTTTGTTTGATTCTGTTTAATTTCTTACTATCA
>PIVS01001179.1 GCA_003353855.1 Desulfobacteraceae bacterium | reverse complement strand
GCAGCAGTAGCAGCCGTGACCTTCATTCCATGCCTGGCTAATTCCTTGCATACCTTATCTTTCAGGTCATCGTCAAATTTGATACGGGAACCCTGCATCTTCACCCGCCAATTTGATTGGTCTACCAGGGCGCCCTTGCCAGTTCCAGTTGTCGATGCCGGTTTCCTCTTGGGCTTTTTAGACAGGGGAATATCTCCTTTGCTGCTCACGTTTGGTGTGGGCCAACCTTAACAAAGCCAGCCACCATTTGGCAAGGCCGATGGGACCGATCAGCCCAGAGGGGTTTGCTTTTGCTGATTATGCTGATTTGAGCCGACCAACCCCAGAGCACACGTGCCATACTTATTTTCCCCATAAGCCATTGATTTAAAAGGAAAAAAGTCCCAGCGTCAGACCTGCGTCAGACTTCGGGGCTTGCCTTTTGATGAGGTCTGTCACGTTAAACCGTTGATATTAAAGCCCAAATCGAGCTGTGCCATACTTGCCATACTTTTAGAGAGAGATGTAGAGATATATAAAATACCGGATTTTGGACAAAATGCGTTTTTTTTCTCCTAAGTTTTTTTTATGGGCTGTAAGTATGGCAAGTATGGCAATCTTCGA
>PIVS01001178.1 GCA_003353855.1 Desulfobacteraceae bacterium | reverse complement strand
ATTATATCTAAACTTAAAGAAGCTATTGATAAATATCAAGCAGGAAATAAAGAAGCTAAGAAAGAGATTATAATAATGAGTGGTCTATTAATGACTAAAGATTCTATAGGTGATACTATAGAGGATATGATGAAAGCTTCTAATAAATTTAATGAAATGTCAAAGTTTAGTGACTTAATGAAAGGTACTAGCTAACAATACATCACAGTTTACTGTGACTACAGACCACAGGTAATTTTATTAATGAAAAATAGAGATGCAAGTTATAGGACTGGTATCTTAATTTTTTCCTTAAGTGTGTTTAATAGTAAAGTGAAGGGGTTTAGGTCTGGCCCTATTTTTAATATAAAAAACATTATAATTGAAGAGATTACTAGCTAAATCTATAGTTACTTCTTGATACAGATACTAATAGATCTGATGGAGAAGGTATCTCTGGTGCTTAAAGCACTATAGGTTATTACTACTTGGATGTTATAATGCTTGACTACATCAGGAACAGAGATAATTAATTGTAATGTAGTTACAATTACTTCAGAAATTAGAGAGTACTTTTAAAATAGGGCAGTCTGAGATGACTGTCCTCAACAGGGGAAATGGCGG
>PIVS01001177.1 GCA_003353855.1 Desulfobacteraceae bacterium | reverse complement strand
CGCCCAGGTGGTTTGGATCAAAATCTTCACCATGGATGGCTTCTTCGATAAGTGTTTCCAGTCCATCCTGGCAGGTTTCCAGCATTTTGAGCAGCAAAACTCTTGCTTCATATGTTTTGTTTTCCATGATATCCGCCACTTCATCCTGGATATCCACAATGCGGCTCAGGTTTCTTTCAATCCGGTTTAAGGTGGCATCCATTTTGACATTGGGAACGGTACTAAGCTTTTTCCTTAAAATCTGCAGGGAACCTGTGAGAATGGCCACCGGTGTTTTTAGTTCGTGGGACAGATGGTTGATGGCTTTGCCCTTTGCCCGGTTCAGGGATGCCACATCCCGGTATGCATCTTTCAGTGCATCGGAAAACCTTGCATTTTCAATGGAAATGGCAGCGGTCCCGCCAATCATGGTCATCAGTTCCATATCATTGGTGTCAAAGAGATTTTGTTTTTTATTTATGGCACAGAGAACACCAATGATACGACTGTCGCTTTTAATGGGAACCCCCATGATACTCCGGGTTTGATACCCCAGTTTCTTATCCCGCTCCACATAGTCTTTTAACGAGGCGTCGGCATTATTCACCAGGACTGCCTGGCCGGTTT
>PIVS01001176.1 GCA_003353855.1 Desulfobacteraceae bacterium | reverse complement strand
ACTAACCCCCTGATTGCAGGGGGTTGCGCGATTGCGCCGATCTGCGATAATGCTTTGCATGGACGCAAAAGATCGTGAAATCCTACAACTCAAGCAGGTCATCGACGAGCAGCAGAAACGCATCGACGCGCTTTGCTCGAAAGTCGAGGAGCTGGAACTTGCGCTGGCCAAGGCGAACAAGAATTCGTCCAACTCGTCGATGTCGCCGTCGAGCGATATCGTTAAGCCGCCTCGTGAAAAGACAAAAAAACGTGGTCGTCCGAAGAAACGTCGGCGCGGCGGTCAGCCGGGACGACAGCGAAAGTTGCGAGAGCCGTTGCCGTCGCACCGTGTTGATGAAACGCATCTGCACGAAATGTCGAAATCGGAAATACACCAGTGCGGACTAACGTCGACTGACGACTATGAAATTATCCAACACGTCGAACTTTTGGACATGCCGATCTACGTCGTCGAACATCGATTACGTAAATACACTACGCCTGACGGCAAAACGATCACCACGCAAGTGCCCGAGATTCAAGGTCGTCCGATCTTCGGACCTCGCATGCTCACGATGATCGGCTGGATGAAGTCGTGCGGACATTGTAGCTATACGACGATCGC
>PIVS01001175.1 GCA_003353855.1 Desulfobacteraceae bacterium | reverse complement strand
TATTAGCTTCAGACAAGCTTGGTCTTTCTTACTACGGGGATAAAAGTATCTGCGCAGTACTGGGCCTTGAAGAGCATGATTATCTTTTTGCCCGCAATTGTTTGATCCATAAAGATCTTATCGTATATAATGGCACCCTGTTCCAGGTCCTTTCCCTACCACCAAGTGCCCATAAAATATATGGGGGAAACGATGATCGATATGAAAATGGTATTTGAAATCCATCGGTTACGGTGGATGTCAAGCAAGTTGTCACCTTTTACAAAATTATTTAGTACACCCGTAATACCTTTTTTAGCACGGCTTCTTTTAATTGGATAGGATATCCCATATTTATCACCTCAACGCCCTCAGATTTAGCCTTGGTTCAATGACCATCTTTACCGCCATCTGAGCTGTTCGATCAGCCACAGTTGGTATTCCTAACGAGCGAAATCCATCTCCTTTGGTATCAGGACTTGCCTTAAAGGGAGGGGATGATAGCTTCAAGAACTCATACGATTCCACAGTTTGTAAAGATTACCTCCCAAATTGCGTTTGGGTATCTCAAAAGGTTTGATCTTGGGCCGGGGATCATCCTGCACTACAGTTGTCCCCTCCGTTAACC
>PIVS01000667.1 GCA_003353855.1 Desulfobacteraceae bacterium | reverse complement strand
GTTTATTCAAAACAGCCCGATTGTGTCTTTTTCTCCCATGCAGCCCATATTAATGCGGCTGGTATGGATTGTAAATCATGCCATGGCCCCATTGGTGAGTCTACCACCTCAAAGCCCTATGAAGAAAACAAAATTACCGGCTACAGTCGTGATATCTGGGGTAAAAACATCTGGGGAATTAAAAAACATTCCTATGATCGTATGAAGATGGATGATTGCGCAGCGTGCCACAAAGAAGAAACAGGCCACCAGGGCTATTGCTTCCAGTGTCACAAATAAGCCGCCTAAAACACAAGAATTTCAAACTTTATAGAGGACATACTTATGAAAGTTGATAGAAGAAGCTTCTTGGGATTGGGCCTTGGCGCAGTTGCGGGTGCTGTGGTTTCCCCTGTTGGGTTGAAACTGACAGATGATTCTTCAATCTGGACCCAGAACTGGCCTTGGACTCCTGTTCCAGTTGACGGCGAAATATCCTATGATAGTTCGGTGTGCAACCTGTGCCCGGGAAACTGTGGTGTCAGCGTTAGAAAAATTGCCGGCAGGCCTGTTAAAATAGAAGGTCTGGCCGAATATCCAATAAATGACGGCGGTGCATGCCTCCACGGTATTGCAGGGCTTCAATATCTATATGACCCGGCAAGGGTCAAAACTCCCCTGAGAAAAAATGGCGATAAATTTGAAAAAATCTCCTGGGATGACGCCATATCTCTTGTGGCCGGCAAATTTGCCGACATCAGACAAGGCAATTCACCCCAGAAGCTTGCCTGTATTACAGACAAGACTCAAGGGTCGGTGCCAAAGCTTTTTGAGCGGTTTTTAACTGCCTTTGGCTCTTCCAACCTTTATGTCATGCCAAGCCTGGATTCCTGCCTTGAGCAAACTGCCCAAACCCTGCACGGTGCCGGCAACACCATTGGATTTGATCTTGAAAATTCAGATTTTGTCCTAAGTTTTGGGGCCGGTCTGATAGAGGGCTGGGGATCTCCGGTGAATTGTTTTAAGGCCAATGCCACGAGAAAAGAAAGGGGTGCAAAACTTTACCAGATAGAACCTAGGCTTTCCAATACAGCTGCAAATGCCGATAAGTGGATACCCATCAAACCTGGCACAGAAGCAGACCTGGCCCTTGGCATCTGTGCCGTGATGATTAAAAACAATTTGTTCGATTCCGCTAATTTTAAAGCCGGTTTCAATAAATTTGCCATCATGGTTCAAAAAGAATATGCTCCGGCAAAGGTTGCCCAAATCTGCGGTATTAAAGCTGTCGACATCGAAAAAATCGCTCTTCTCTTTGCCAAAGCAAAAATGCCGGTGGCAATTCCCGGAAGGGGCAGGGGAAACAGCGGACAGAGTTTGAAGGAATTTGCAGCCATTCATACCCTGAACTGTCTTGCGGGCAATTTGAACCAAAAAGGCGGTGCCTTTATCATGCCCATAAATGACTATCTGTCATTTCCCGAAGCCGTCATGGATGATGTGGCTGAAACAGGAACAGGACATGATAAAATTGCAGGTTCCGTCAATGATCTTGTGGCAAAACTAAACGCCTCCGACAAACCCGTGGTTGACGCTCTTTTTGTATATAATGCCAATCCCTGCTATTCCCTGAGTGAACCAAAAAGGGTGAAGCAGGCATTTAAGAAAGTACCCTTTGTGGTAAGCTTTTCATCCTTTTTAGATGAAACTGCCATGGAAGCCGATGTGATTTTTCCCACCAATACTTTTCTTGAAGGGATTGAAGATATTCCCTCCCAGGCAGGTCTTGCAAAGAATATTATCGGTTTGGCCCGGCCTGTCATCAAACCTGTTTTTGATACCAAAGATCCGGGGGACGCCTTGATTCTTCTGGCCCAGGCCCTTGGTGGAAGCGTTGCCCAAAATTTTGACTGGGAAAGCTATACCGAATGTCTTGAAGGGGTTACCGCAGATATTTGGGATTCCTTGTCAGAAGAGGGTTATGTCATAGTATCCCAAGGGGCGCCGGAGGGATCTCCTGATGTTGATTTTACTTTTCTCGCCACCAATCCTTCAACCATAAAGGCCCAGGGCGATTTTGAACTGACACTGATTCCCATCGACAATATGCGGTTGATAGGAACTGTTCCAGCGGATTCTCCCTTTGCCATTAAAACGGTTTCCGACAAGGTTTTAACCGGCGCCGATATTGTCGTGGAAATTAACCCTGCCACAGCCAAGTCTCTTAAAGACTGTGGTGACGCACTTCTTACGACTCCTATTGGATCGGCAAAGGTGAAAGTTAATTTCAATGAAGGAATTATGCCGGGTGTCATCGGGATGGTAAGAGGTCTTGGTCATACCTTTGACAACAAGTATGTTTCAAACAAGGGTGTGAATATAAATGATTTAATAGGCCCGGTAATTGAATCTGGTTCAGGACTGGATGCTGCCTTTGGCATAAAAGCTAAAATTTCCAAGGCATAAATTACATGGATAAAAATCTTAAGAGGTTCTGATGATACAAGATAAAAAAGCACATAAGTTCG
>PIVS01000001.1 GCA_003353855.1 Desulfobacteraceae bacterium | reverse complement strand
AGAAAGGATTGTTCCTCCGGACTGTCAAGGTGTGACCCCACAAGCAGACTCCTGTCGCTGCCCAGAACTTTTCCTGCGGCATTCACAATCAGATACCCAAGATAGCCTTGTTCAACAATCAGCGGTTTTAAGACGGCTAACAGGATTGATTGATACGCCAGGCTCAATTCTTCATCAATGGGTTCCAGTTTTAAATTATCTGCAATTGATAATTGCTGAAAAACCTCACTCAATTTGGGAGAATGAGCCCAAATCCGGATTTCCTGTTCCCGTTCATTGAACCAGTTTTCTGTTGCCTTGGTAGTCATTTGGAGTACGCTCTCAAGGGATTCTTTCAGATGACCCCGTTCATGGTCAACCAGATGAAGCATGTTTCTCCAGGACAAACTTGTAATAAGGAATGCCACAAGAAGCGAGGTCAACAATAAGGGCCAGCTTTTTACCAGGGATGACAAGATGAGTCCTTTAAGGTTTTTTCTGTCGGCAAGGTCACTTCCAATAATTTCTTTTTGGGAAGATGAGATCCATTTGGCTGAAAGAAATAGCAATACCCCAACAATAAGCAGGCTGCCAAATCCTATAACGGATGCGATAAAAATCAGTTCTCTTGCTTGAATATTCAGCTGGGAAATGGTCTGGTTTGTTCGTTTATCCACATGGAGACTGACACTGTCGATGGTGGCCATAATGCCTGCTTTTGCCCTATGATAGCCGTTTCCATATAAAAGCTTTTGGGCGAATTCAAGATCCGGCCTTCCTTTTTTCCCATATGCACCGGTATCATCGGCAAAAAATCCTTTGACCGCATTGATGGCACGAAGTTCAAGCACTGCCAATTTATTGGAATTATTTTTAGCAGTTCTCAATAAATTGAGTTCTTCGTTATCAAAATTCTTTTGAATCATTAAGTCTTCAATGGACATGGGAGTTCCGTTGCCACGAGGGTCACGACCGGTTGCGACGACATAATCCCAGTACCCATTACCATAATCCACTGGACGGGGTGCCTCCCCGTTTCGGATGTCTA
The DNA here is from genome assembly GCA_003353855.1 of Desulfobacteraceae bacterium. Lineage (GTDB taxonomy): Bacteria > Desulfobacterota > Desulfobacteria > Desulfobacterales > Desulfobacteraceae > NBML01. Next base: position 42,355 of record PIVS01000001.1, on the reverse strand, counting down.
AAATACGCTTAAAGTACGCCTCAAATCTGGAATCACCGGTAACAGCAAACAGTCTGACCATACGGGTGAGATCATCTGATGTCTGCCGGAGGTGGTCGACAATTCTTAAGGACTCAATTCGCAATAATTTGGCAAGGGAAATGGCCTCGTTTTTTGAAACATAAATTTTGATTGCAGCAAATTCAGCGCAGACCAGCCCGAACAATAAGATAATCAATAAAATTAAAATCGTCTTTTTATCCCCCCGGACTCGCCATAGATAAACTATAGAAAAGATCATAATTAGTAACAAAAGGGCAACGCCGCTGATAATGGCCCAGGGATATGAGGATTTTGCTTCTGTGACCTTTTGAAATTCCAGAGGCATCCACTTCTGACGAAGCGAGTTTATCTCAGTCCGGGAGATAGCGCCCATCCCTTTGTTTAAAATATCCCTGAGGATGATATTATCCATGGAAACGCCCATGTGGAGTTCGGGATTTTCTATGACTTTTAGATTTTCATCCCTGATAATTTTAATATTCGGAATAAAATGATTTTCAATTTCTGTTAGATTGGCCATCTGTGCATCAGCGTTCAGTACGCCTATAAATAAAAGAAATATACAAAAAATGTGACGCCAATAAGTCTTACAACCCTTTTTCATACCTCACCCAGTCCGGATATCTATTCACTTTTCGTGGATATAATTGATATGATTGCAGGTACGCATTTCAGAGTAAAAAAGTACCAACGCATATCTTATATATTCAGATATCACAGATTAGCCGCAACATCCAACAGATACACGGTTTGCTTAAAAAACGACTAAATTTCTATTTACATAATAGAAGGCTTTGCTGGCAAGGCCCCAAACCATATTTTGAGGCTCGCTGGAATCATGGCTTTGTTTGAAGACATCAACCGTAAAACGATCCCATTAAAACATATGGAAAATGCCATAAACTTAATAACATATTATTTAAAAGAGAGAATTCGGATGTCCGGTTTAGCTGAACCAAACCTTGATCTTGAAAAAGCACAGGAGCTACTAAAATGGATTAACAAAAAAAAACTGGGTCTAATCAGCCTTCCAGATGTTTATCGTGCTGGTCCCCGAGTATTTCGAAATAAGAAACAAGCTATAATTCAAATGCGGCTTTTGATCGGTATTGTCAGATAGGTGATCAGGATGATTTAGCCGCCTCTCAACTCATGGCAAAAATGAGGGGCAAGGTGATTGATTTTGATGAAGAAAAAAGGAAGAAAAAATAGTTGTCCAGGGGTGGGCAACCTCTGGGCAACCTTTTTACCAATAAAAAAACCGAAATCAGCAACAATTTCGGCTATTTATTGGTACCTGGGACGAGAATTGAACTCGTACAAGCAATATGCTCGAGGGATTTTAAGTCCCTTGCGTCTACCAGTTCCGCCACCCAGGCATAATTGCTGGTTTAACTATAACATTTTATTCGATTTTACAAGTCTAAAATGGCCTTTCTTTCAGGCGCTGGAAATAGGTCCCTGGATTTTTAGGATAATACCAATTTGCAGGTTTGTTTTTATAACGCAATCAGTTTATAATTTTTTCAAATTGGTATAGTTGATTATAGTTGATTTGCTTTTGAAAAAAAGTATGGTCCTAAAAGTTTTTATGAATAAAAAAAAATGGCCCTTGAAGGACACCTTGTACGAAATTTGAAAAAATACGCCATGTTGGTGATTGATATTTCAAGATTTGCTCTGAAAATAAAATCCATCGAAAAACTTGAGCTGAAAGTAGTTGAAAAAATTCAGGTTGAATTTACAATTGATGATTTAGAACAATCAAAGATATACAAGGGTGTAACAGTGAGAACCATATCATCCGAAGAAATCGGCGTACAATTTGAATCTTCTGATCATTATGACAGATTAGGACCCTACCTTCTTTTTCATTTTACTTAATTACCTGGTTCTTGAAATCTGTTCTCAACCCCAAAATATAAGCTCCCAACCGGGACCTTGCACAATTGAACAGGGAAGTTAAAGATGGAAATAAAATTCAATACTATTGTCCAGCTTTTAATCGATTAGGGACTGCTCCAAAAAGAAAAGGCTGTTTATGCACATAAGGTGACCCAAAAAATTCAATATCATGGATATTGCCGATCAGATTATTGAAAATGCCTATCACAGGGATGCCAGCGATATCCATGTGGAGGCCCTTGAAGACAGAGTTAGGATCCGGTTCAGGCAGGACGGGGTCATGGTCCATTACAAAGATTATCCCGCAAGTATCCATGCAAAACTGAGCAGTCGGTTTAAAATCATGCGCGGTGCGGATATTACGGAAAAAAGACGGCACCAGGACAGCAGTCTCCTTTTTGAACACAATGGGATCAAATTCGATCTTAGAATGTCTTTTTTTGTCACGGTTTATGGTGAAAATATTATCATGCGCCTGCTGAAAAGCCAGGAGCAACTGCTTGGAATTGATAAAATCGGCATGCTGCCAAACATGCTCGAAAGATTTAAGAATGAAATACTATCGCTTCCCTCGGGAGTTTTGCTGGTAACCGGGGCCCACTGGATCAGGAAAATCATCCACTGTGTGCAGTTGTATAAACCATATCAACAAACCGGATATAACCATCATCACGGCGGAAGATCCAGTGGAGTATAAAATCAATGGGATTGCCCAATGCTCCATTAAAACAGACATAGGCCGTAACTTTGAAGAGACCCTGAAACATTTCCTTCGCCAGGACCCTGGTTCGGCTATTAAATATGCATATTGAACCTTTCCTCGTGTCATCAACTGTGGTATGCGTTATTGCACAAAGACTTTTGAGAAGGGTCTGCGAAAATTGTGCTGCACCCTATCATCCGGACCTGAGCAAATTAAGGCGTCTGGGGACCTCCCGTGCGGAAATGGCAGATGCAAATTTTTTAAAGGGCAAGGGATGCCAAAAATGCGGATATCCGGAGTTGACCAATAAGGCATTTTTAAGCGGGTTGATGCATGATATTGGCAAATTTCTGGTTCTTAAGACCTTTGAAATTTTGCAAGGCTTGCAAGGTATGAAAAGCAATAAAATCAGGATCAGTATCAATGCAAAAAGAGAATTTTTACGCGTCCTTCATACGGAGTATGGATTTAAATTGATGACCCTTATCTCTAACAGGAACTAATATTTTGACAAAAAAAAAACAACAGGAAAAAATAATAATGCCAAAAGGTCTGCTCCATCCTGATATCCCTCACCAAAAGGGGATTTTCAGACAATTGACTGAAAAAGCAACCTGTTTTGGAACGGACTCCTATCATTTAAAAAAGCTTATCCTGCAACCCCACCGCTTTTCTGAATTTTCTCTGAAGACCCCAGAAATGTTTCTGGATTTTTCCCGCCAGCGGATTGACTCAGACCTATTCCAGACACTGATACGCCTGGCAAAACAGACCAATGCCTGCCAGAGCTTTTCAGACATGGCAGGAGGCAAAATGGTCAATACAACGGAAAGAAGAGCAGCTCTCCATACCGGTACAAGGGATTTTTCAGATAACCCCTTAAAACCAAAACTCAAAATTGATGATATGGATGTCGACTCTGAAATGAACAGGGTCAACCGCGAAATAAAAGCATTTTCCTCGGCCCTCCACCAGGGAAGAATAAAAGGCAGCACTGGCAAGTTCTTTACCCATGCAGTTGTCATCGGTATTGGCGGATCATATCTGGGATGCGAATTTGCATTTGAGGCATTAAAACAATCCATTGATCCAAAAATAATGATTCATTTCTTGCCCAATGTGGATATTGATAATTTTTACAGTGTTACCAAGAAAATAGAACCGGAAACCTGCCTTTGGATTGTAATTTCAAAATCCTATACCACCACGGAAACAATGGCTAACCTTGCACAGGCACGGCTCTTTTTAAAAGCCCATGGTCTTTCTCCCGAAAATCACCTGGTTACTGTGACCTCCAAGGGAAGCCCGGGAGATGATCCATCGAATCCGGTTCTTGCCTCCTTCCACATGTTTGATTTTATCGGCGGCCGTTTTTCAGTCACCTCAGCCGTGGGAGGAGTGCCCCTGAGTATTGCATTTGGATTTGATTGTTTTGAACGTTTTTTAAAGGGGTGTCACACCATGGATACCCACGCCCTGACGGCTCCGGAATCCATAAATATCCCCCTGGTTTCGGCCATGATCAGTATATGGAACACTTTTTTCCTAAATTACACTGCCCAGGCGATCATCCCTTATTCCAGCGGCTTGTCAAAGCTGCCGGCCCATGTGCAGCAGCTTTACATGGAAAGTACAGGCAAACATGCCTCCCCGGACGGCTGTTTTCTCACCCAACCCGCCGGCACCATCATTTTTGGAGAACCCGGCACAAATGCCCAGCATTCTTTCTTCCAGCTGGCCCACCAGGGCCCAGCCTTTCCCATCGAATTTATCGGTGTGGTAAATCCGGCATATGATGGGGAGTGCGCCAAATCAAAGGGGGTGACCAATCACCAGGAACTATGGGCCAATATGCTTGCCCAGACCCTGGCTCTGGCCACGGGTAAAGAAAATGACACTCCAGCCAAATATTTCCCGGGCAACAGGCCCTCCTCTCTGATCATCATCAATGACCTGTCCCCGGAAAGCCTGGGTAATTTGTTGTCCTTTTATGAAGCAAGGACCGTGTTTGAGGGATTTATCCTGGGAATTAACCCCTTTGACCAGTTTGGGGTTGAGTTGGGCAAGGTGCTGGCATCTGACATTCGAAAAGAAATTTCTCTCAAGAACCAATCTTTAAATAATAAATTAGAATACGAATTTGACCACCTGGAAGATGCAAAGAAATTTTATCTGGAAACCTTGTTCAAGGGCTCCCTGGAATAATCATTGCCGGGCATATTTCCAATCCCAACAATTTAGTTCACCATGAAGGTATGAAAAAAAACCTTCCTGTCCTTCATGGTGAAAAAAGCATGGGGTAATGGCCCGGCCAATTACAAAAAACAGGTCAATTACAAAAAACGGTAGACGGCAGCGCCCCAGGTAAGGCCTGCTCCAAGGGCGACAAAGAGCACGGTCTCTCCGGATTTGCCGATTCTCCCCTGTTCAATGGCTTCATGGAAGGCGATGGGGATACTGGCGGCTGTTGTATTTCCGTATTTTTCGATATTGTGAAATATTTTGTCATCGGGAAGCTTTAAAAACTGGCCGAATGCCTGGTTGATTCTCTTGTTTGCCTGGTGGGGGACGACAAGGTCAATCTGGTCAAGTTCTATTCCGGCTTTTTCCAGAACTTCATGGGTTACCTTTGGCAGCAGCCTGACAGCTTTTTTAAAGATGACAGGTCCGTCCATTACCGGGAAATATCTGGGGTCATCAATGGCTACCCCGGGTGGATTACGCCGGGGTAGCCTGGATGCCGGCAGTTCGGTCATCAAAGAATCTGCATAATTTCCATCTGCATGGAGAGCTGAAGCCAAAAGGCCGACGGTCTCCTCTGTATCAACCCCTTCAATACAGGCAGCTGCCGCGCCATCACCGAAAATAATGGTTACATTCCTGCCCCGGGTTGACTTGTCCAGTCCCGAGGAATGAACTTCCCCTCCCACCAAAAGCACCTTTTTGGCAAGACCTGTTTTAATATAGGCATCCGCCGTGGCAAATCCATACAAAAATCCAGTGCACTGCTGACGGATATCCAGGGCAGGGGTTGATTTCAATCCCAATTTAGCAGCCAGCAGGCAACCGCATCCCGGAAACATAATGTCCGGGCTCAAGGTTGCAAATATGATGAAATCCAGATCCTCAGCCGCCCATCCGGCAGCGTCAAGTGCCTGGTTGGCAGCTTCAAATCCAAGATCAGAGGTACCGGTCACCCCCTCTTCAGGAATCCAGTATCTTTGTTTAATCCCGGTTCTCTGCTGAATCCACTCATCCGAGGTGTCCATAATTTTTTCAAGGTCTTTATTGGTCACCAGGTTGGGGGGAACAAACATACCCGTCCCTCTTACAATACTTTTTATCATTTGGGTCTCCCTAATGGTATACAAAATTATTAATTGCAAAATATTAAATACTGCTATATTATTCACGCCTTATAATATTAATTTTATCTTTAGGCAAGAAACTTAACCCTAAAATCAGTCATAACTTAAGGAAACCGTGTTTACACAGATATTCATACTTTTAGCAGGCCTTGTCCTGCTGTATTACGGGTCTTCCATCCTTGTTGAAGGCGCCGCTTCCACGGCTGTCATGTTTGCAGTCCGTCCAGTAATTATCGGGCTTACCATTGTCTCCCTGGCCACTTCAGCTCCAGAACTTCTGGTCAGTCTCGTGGCTGCCGTTAACGGATCAGGTGGTATTTCCATCGGCAACATTTTAGGCAGCAATGTCATCAACATTGCCCTGGTGCTGGGGATTTCAGCGGTCATACGGGAGGTTTCCATCAAACGCCAGGTGATAATGATTGAAATTCCTTATATGATTTTTATTTCATTTGTTTTCTGGGTTCTCTGCATGGATTCACAAATTAATAGAACAGACGGGATTATTCTGTTAATTTTTCTAGGAATTTTTCTGATATATGGTTTCCTTACTGCCAAAGACAAATCCAATGGGCAGCCCGACCGAATAGACCGCCCTCCCAGGCAACTGGCCAAAAACGTTGGATATATTATCCTGGGCATTATCATGCTTTCCTTTGGCGCCAATTTTGTGGTTAAGCAAGCCATTATTATGGCCAGCAATATGGGGCTTTCCCAAACTTTTATCGGCATCTCGGTGGTAGCCCTTGGTACCTCCCTGCCTGAACTTGCCACATCTGCCGTGGCAGCTGCCAGGGGAGAGGGCGATATCTCCGTGGGAAATGTGGTGGGCTCCAATTTGTTCAATATATGCCTGGTCATGGGTGTAGTTGGGATCTTCAACCCAATGTCCATAGATCCTTCCCTGCACAGCTTCCAGTTTCCTTTCATGATCTTTATCTGTTTTGTTTTGGGTTTAATGGCATTTCTTAAAAAGGGGGTCAATAAACATGGCGGCCTTATACTCATTGGATTATTTTTCATATATATCACAGTGTCATATGTAAAATAGTAGACAATTTCGCCTTTTTTTTGATTTTTTCCTTGCAAGTCAGAACAAATCTATTATATGAAATGGTATCCATTCAAAATTTTTTTTACCAAGGGGCACAGAATGACTAACCCAATACGACTTCTAATAGTTGACGATAATGAAGATATCTTATCCACCTTTTATGAATTTTTCAATTCAATGGGATATGAAGTTAAAACAGCGGTGGATGGGCTAGTCGCTTTAAAATTATTAAGGGATGAAGCCCTTTTTTTTGATTGCCTGATCACAGACCTTGTTATGCCGAACATAAGCGGTGTGGGACTTATATCCATTGTAAAAAAAGAATTCCCCCACCTGAAAATAATTGCCATCACAGGATTTGGAGATCAGCCCGGTGCACTGGCCTCGGAGGCACAAGCAGATATTGTCCTTTTCAAACCCATAGATTTATTTAAAATTGAAGACAAGGTCGCAAGTCTTTTGTGCAATAATAACGACAACCCAAATGAATAAAGCAAAGCTATGAGCACACCCCTAATCGGCGTCAGCAAATCAATGTTAAAAATTAAGGAATTGATCAACCATGTGGCCAATACCTGCCTCAATGTATTGATTACCGGTGAAACAGGGGTGGGGAAAGAGGTGGTGGCTCAAAGCCTTTATATTGAATCCAATCGATCCACCGAGAATTTTGTTAAAATTAATTGTGCGGCTTTGCCGGAAACCCTTCTGGAAAGCGAACTTTACGGTTATGAAAAAGGAGCCTTTACAGGGGCCCATAAAAAACGGCCAGGTAAATTTCAGACAGCTGACAAGGGGGTGCTTTTTCTGGATGAAATCGGTGACATGCCCCTGGCGCTTCAGTCAAAAATGCTCCATGTGCTTCAAAGCGGAGAATTTTCTCCCCTGGGGTCTGACCATGAATTTAAGACAGATGTTTGGGTGATTGCCGCCACCAACCACAACCTGGAAGAAAGCATACAAAAAAAAACATTCAGGGAAGATCTTTTTTATCGGCTCAATATCATTAAAATTGACATACCTCCTCTGCGGCAGAGAAAAGAAGATATTCCCTCTCTTATTGAATATTATTTCAGACTCTACAAAACCGAATACCCCAATAATATGGGCAGCAAACCAGATTCCGAGACATTAACCCGTTTATGCAACTACCCCTGGCCCGGCAATGTAAGGCAGCTGCAAAACTGTATCAAGAAACAGATGGTCGTAAACTCCTGGAAAAAAATATTTGAGGAGTTGCCCAATGAACATCCCCAGGAGATTTCGACTCCCTTGACCGGTGATTCCCCATTGTTTCCCCACAATGAAGTAAACAATGACCGGATGAATATCATCTCAGAATTTGTTGACCTCTCCACCAGTTCAGATACATTATTTGAAGATATCTCACTGAAAAAAATCAAAAAGCTTGCCTCGGACAAGGTTGAAAAAGAAGTCATCACATTTGTTCTTGAAAAAGTGGGATGGAACAGATCCAAGGCTGCCAAAATCCTCAAGATCAGCTATAAGACGCTCTTGTATAAAATGAATGAGTTTACGGTGAGTCCCCCTGTAAAATAGTTGCTCATTTCTACTTACTATCCTTTATTTCACCTTTGCCCTTTTGCCAGGTGGAGCTGCCGCGGCTTTAGGCTCCCTGCTGGTTGCCATTCCTTCCTTTAGAACCCGGGGTGATTATCTGGCCATTATCTCCCTTGCTTTCATCTTTATTATCAAGTCTGCCGTTGAAAACCTACATATTATAGGTGACGCCAGGGGTATGGGCGGTCAACCAGATTATGCACCCCTGCCCATTATTCCCAGCTTACCTACGGACTGCTCGAATCTTTTTTCAATACCCCTTAGTGCAGAGTGGAAATGGCCAGGGCCATGGCCACCAAGCCCAAATTTCAAGGATAAAAGATGGGTATTTGATCTTTTCCCCCGGCTGGAAGAAAGAAATTTACAAATATTTTTTAAAACCTGCCACCACAGCTGTAACGGCTTTCTTCAAAAGAGGCCTGGGACAGGCAATGTTGAACCGTTCAAATCCGGCCCCATTTTCTCCGAACCAGTCACCATGATCCAGGGCAACCCCGGCCTCCTCCTCGATAATCTGAATATTTTTTTGGTTGGACAGCCCCAGAGACCTGAAATCAGCCCAGGCCAGATAAGTCCCCTCAAGGTCAAAAACCTTTACCCCGGGCAATTGCGCCTCAAGGCTTGTTTTCAGATGAATAAAATTGTCCTTGATGTATAAAAGCAGATCATCCAGCCAGGGTTCTGCCCCGTTGTAGGCCGCTGCTGTGGCAATGGCCCCGAACAAAGTGCTGCTGCCCCGGGGGCCCACCCCCAGGGTTTCATTATAAATGGAAAACTCATTTCGTAAGTTTACATTGGGAATAATTAGACTGGACTGGTGGAGACCTGCCAGGTTAAAAGTCTTGCTGGCTGCATTGACAGCAATGGAATGCTGGGCAAATTTTTCTGAGATATCCTGGAAGCAGATGTGTTTAAATCCCGGCATGATCAGGTCACAATGGATTTCATCGGCAAAGACCAGAACATGGTTCTCCATACAAATATTTCCGAATTTTTCAAGTTCCTCCCTGGTCCATACCCTTCCCACCGGATTGTGGGGACTACAGAGGACGGCAAGTTTGACCCGGGGATCAGCAACTTTTTTTGCCAGATCATCAAAATCCATTTGATACCGGCCCTCTACAATTTTCAAAGGATTTTCCAAAACCAGCCGTCCATTGCTGACTATGGACTGGGCAAAGGGATAATACACCGGGGTCTGGATCAGAACTTTGTCTCCGGGGCTTGAAAACCGCTGAATCAGATAATTGGTTGCAGGAACTACCCCCGGGCTTGTAAGGACCCACTCTTTTTTGATCGTCCATTGGTGACGTCTCTGATACCAGGAAATCAATGCCTCACTATAACCCGCATCAATCATGGTATATCCGTAAATCTGATGGGCCAGGCGTTCTTCCATGGCCTGTCTCACCACGGTGGGGCTTAAAAAATCCATGTCCGCCACCCAGAGAGGCAAAAGATTTTCTCTTCCTTTACCAAATTTCACCCGCAATACGCTGGGTTCCCATTTCATGGACCCAGTATTGCTCCTGTCTATAATTTTGTCAAAATTCCAGTCTTTTTCAAATCCCATTTTAGTTTACCTGTTTTCCATTAATAAGATCAGTTTGTATGATTTAAGTCGACAATCATAGACTATTTCATTAACTTTAGGAAGAGACGGATATAAAAGAAATAAGGTATCTTATCCTTTTTGTATATCCACAAAAAAAGCCTGCAAACAATTTTACAATTGCTTGCAGGCTTCTTGATTTCATACTTAATTTCTTTTGGTTTAATTATTTATTTTTATTTTATTTTTATTTTTATTTTTTGATTCATATGCCTTGAGCATGGAGAAAATCACCGGACTTAATCCAAGGAGGCAAATCAGGTTGGGAATGGCCATGAGTCCGTTAAAGGCATCGGACAAGTTCCATACAAAATCCAGATGAATGTTTGCGCCTACAAATACAAGTCCTATCCACACCCATTTGTAATATTCCACTGCCTTGACCCCGGCGATATACTCCAGACATTTGGATCCATAGTAGAACCAGCCCAAAATAGTGGAAAAAGCAAAAAAGATCAGACCAAAGGTTACAATAAAATGACCCACCCCTGGAAGAGAGCTGGCATAGGCACTGGATGTCAGAGCAGCGCCGGAGAGTCCTCCGGATATGCTCATCATACCGTCTGAGCCAAAGGTAACAAGGCCGGATACCAGAATAACAAGTGCAGTCATGCTGCAGACAATCAGAGTATCGATAAAGGATCCCAGAGAGGCAATAATTCCCTGGGTAACGGGGTCTTTAATTTTGGAAGCTGCATGGGCAATGGGTGCGGAGCCAAGTCCTGCTTCATTGGAGAATACCCCCCTTGCCACGCCAAACCGGACCACTGTTCCCAAAAATCCGCCGCCAACGGCAGCACCTGAAAATGCATTGGAAAAAATCATCCCAAAAGCTTCCGGGATCATGGAGGCCTTGGCCACCAGAACGACCAGACTGCCGGTTATGTAAAAAACAGCCATGATGGGTACCACCTTGGAGGTAACCCCGGCAATACTCTTAATACCACCAATGATTACTGCACCCACGGCAGCGGCAATGACAATACCGGTAATCCACACAGGGACATTCAAACTGTTTTGAAGGGCGGATGCAACTGAATTAGATTGAACCATATTTCCTATGCCAAAGGAGGCCACAAATCCGAATAGGGCAAATGTCCAGCCAAGCCATGCCCAGTCACCGCCAAATTTTTCAGCCATTCCAAGTTTGATATAATACATGGGGCCACCGGATTGCTCCCCATTTTCATTGGTGATCCTGTACCGAACGGCCAGAACGGCCTCGGCAAATTTAACGGCCCCGCCAAATGCACCGGTAACCCACATCCAGAAAATCGCTCCGGGCCCGCCGAGAGCTATGGCCGTGGCCACGCCAGCAATATTTCCCGTACCAATGGTTGCTGACAAGGAGGTCATCAATGCCTGAAAAGGGGTAATGTCGCCATCGCCCTTATAGTCTTTGGAAAAAAGGAGTTTAAACGCATAAAATAGTTTCCTAAATTGAACCACCCGGGTTCCCAGGGTAAGAACCACACCGGTTCCCACCAAAAAGAAAATCATGATGGGACCCCAGGCAAAACTTCCGATTTTTCCCATCACCAAGTTTAGTACTTCCATAGCCGCTGCTCCTTGTTTAGTCGTCATTTGGCAAGAATGCCCTTTCCCGGCCAATTCCAGGAGCCCCCAAAGAGATTTCGGCTTTGGGACAAGGCTTTTCGTTGCCATTGTTTAGTACTCCTGTCCCTTTTTACACAAATTGTGCCAAGGCTATCACCAAGGATGAACAATAAAGCCAAAGGCTTATAAATCAGCCAGTTATGAAATTTCCCATTAAATTTCCCTCTAAATAACAGCCCCATGGGGTATGGAGAGTGCGTCATTTTGACCCGGATTAATTAAATTTGAGAACTTTTTTTACCGATATCTTCATTAAACTATAAAAACTCAGAAATATTGGTTCAGGTCATAATGACCCGATTGTGTCATAATGACCCAATTGTTTTCCTAGGAAGAAAAATTATAAACTTTTAATTTTCTTTGGAGCGTTTTCCGGCCAATACCCAAAATTTTAGCGGCCTTTGTACGGTTGTTGCCAACCGTTTCAAGCACCTGCAAAATATGGTGTTCTTCAACCTGGGCCATTGACCAGCAAGCGGTATTCCGGGGCCCGCTGCCCCGGTCTGAAAAACCGGATAAAAGATCTGTTTTTGCCTCCCTGCCCAGGGCTCCAACTGACAGAAGGTCACTCTTTTCACGGAGAACAGCCGAAGCAATCATATTTTTGAGCTCCCTTACATTTCCCGAAAACTTATGTTCCATCAGATAATCTGTGAATTCATCTGATATACCCGTGATCTGTTTACCTGTTTCAGCAACATATTGATTCAGGAAACACAGGGCCAGGGGAAGGATATCCCCTTTTCTTTCGCCCAATGGAGGAATGTCAATGTGAAACATATTCAGCCGGTGAAACAAATCTGCCCGGAATCGATTGTTTTTGATTTCCAGTAAAATATCCTGGTTGGTGGCAACAAGGATCCTCAGATCCACATCCACCGTACGGGTACTTCCCACACGGTAAAATTCCTTTTCCTGAATCACCCGCAAAAGCCCGCCCTGGTGTGAAATATTAAGATCCGTAATTTCATCCAGAAACAGTGTTCCATGCCTGGCAGATTCAAAGAAGCCTTTTTTGTCCCTTGCCGCTCCGGTATAGGCCCCCTTTGAGTGCCCAAACAATTCATCCTCAAACAGAGTTTTGCTCACCGCCCCCATATTTATGGCCACAAAGGGCCCTGCCGCCCTGTTGCTCAGATCATGGATTTTTCTGGCCAGCATCTCCTTGCCTGTTCCGGATTCACCGGTAATCACAACGGAATAGTCCGTGGGAGCCACCATTTCAACCTGGCGCAATACCCGGATCATGGAATGGTCCATTACCACCATGTCTGCAAATGCTTCTGGATCTGAAAGATCCGACAACCTGTTTTTCCGTTCAAACAAAGAAAGGCCGAGGCGAAGGCAATATCGTTCCAGGGCCCGCTTAATGAGAATAATCATTTTATCATATTGCACAGGCTTTGTCAGATAATCATAGGCCCCCACCTTCATGGCGGAAACAGCCGATGCGATATCATCGCTTGCAGTTACGATAACGCATTCCGTATCATAAAAGGATTCCTTTATTCTTTCAAGAAGTTCAAGCCCTGAGAGATTGGGCATTAACAGATCCAGAAGAACAAATTTAAATTGATGGGTTTCAAGCAGCCCCATGACCTCCCGACTGTCAGAAACAAGGGCCGGCTCAGGCATACCCGCACTGACAAGAATCTCTTTAATGGTCAGCAGAAAACCGATATCATCATCCACAATGAGGATGGGCGTTTTTTTTTCAGGGATGGACTGCATCTTAAGTTTCCTCTTTATTGACCTGATCCGGGTTCTGGTCCGGGTCCGGGGTTAAAATTTCTATCAGGTTCCCAAAATCGCTTAAAACCTTCTCAGTCGAAGCGATAATTTTTTCCCAGTCTTCCGTTGGGGCAAGGGTTTCAAGTTCCTTTGCCGCCTGGGTACACAGGGGAGCATAAATCCTTGCCCCGGCCCCCTTCAAGGTATGGGCCATAAGATATACATCCTGGGCATCTTTTTTATTAAGTGCCTGTTCAAGTTTTTCCATGAGGACAGGGGTTTCCCCAATAAAAATCTCATAGATCCTTGCAAGCAGCAGTTCATTTCCTCCCAGGGCTGTTACCCCCCCCTCCCTGTCCAACATTCCCGAATCCGCAGCTACCAGGAGCTTATCCTGGGGGCGGTATAGTTCAATTATCCCGTAAAGCCAACCCGCATCCACGGGTTTGGGAATAAAATCGTTCATGCCCGCCGCCCTGGCTTTTTGCCTGAATTCTTCCAGCACATGGGCGGTCATGGCAATAACCGGGACATCTCGGTTTTCAATGCCAGCCTCCCCTTTGCGAATTTTTTTGGTGGCTGATAACCCGTCCAGACGTGGCATCTCTATGTCCATGAAAACCATGTCAATCTTATTTACTCTCAAACACTCCATGACCTGAATTCCATCCTTTGCCCGGATTATTTTGTATGATTTATCCAGGAGAAATTCCTGGAATACCCTGGCATTCAAGGGATCATCTTCCGCCAGCAGCAGTGTCAGCGGAAAAGAAGAATCTGTTTTTTTTGCTTTAAAAATGGAGCCTGCTCCTCCTGGCACCTCTGGTACGCATCTGACTTTTTTCAATTCAAAAACCGGTTCAAAGGGCATGACCAGAGTAAAACAGCTTCCCTCCATGGGTTGGCTCGTTACCGTCAACCCCCCGCCCAAAAGCAGTGCTACTTCCCGGCATATGGCAAGACCAAGACCTGTTCCCCCATATTCCCTGGTAATGGACCCCTGGGCCTGGGTAAACCTATGAAAAATATTTTCCAGCTGATCCTGATCAATACCAATTCCTGTATCCCGGATCTTAAAGGATAGATAAATGTGTTGAGACTTTTTTACCGGTCCTTCTTTTACCAATCCTTTGGAAATCGGGTCCCCATCACTTTTACAAAGGTCCACATGAATTGAAATATTCCCTTCATGTGTGAACTTAAGTGCATTTGCAATAAGATTGTTCAAAACCTGAAAAAGGCGTATGGGATCGGATTTTACACAAACCGGTATCCCCTCCTCTTTATGAAAGCTGAACCCCAGTCCCTTTACTTTTGCCTGGAGGGACCAGGAATGTTCCAGTGTGTCCAGAAGTTCAATCAAATTAAACGATTGGGGTTTAATCCGCATTTTACCGGCTTCAATGGTTGAAAAATCCAGGATGTCACTGATAACATCTAAAAGATGGCTGGCCGACTCCCTGACAGTGTTGAGATTTTTCCCCTGGTGACTGGTCAGTTGCGTTTTAAGTGTCATATCCGTCATTCCCAGGATGGCATTCAAAGGAGTCCGGATTTCATGGCTCAGGCTGGCCAGAAAATCACTTTTGCTTTGGTTGGCCGCCTCGGCTGTCTCCTTGGCTTTTTTCATCTCCTTTTGGCTGGTGATACGATCGGTGATATCCCGGCCATTCATCACGATTGCTTTTAAGGCTTTATTCCCGGTTAAATTAATACAATTGGACTCAAAAAAAAGATAGTGCCCCTTGGAATGGCGGAATCTCAGCACAATGGATTCCATGCCATCACTTTCCATGAGCCGTTTGAGCATGGTCTGCCAGAGATCGGCATCTGCGGGATGGATCAACTCAAGAAAATGGGTTCCCTTGAGCCTGTTTGGTTCATATCCCAATATGGTTGTGTGTGAAGGACTCTGGTAGACAATAGACCCGTCGGGTAAAATTGCCTGGATAATATCAGTACCATGCTCGGTCAGGCACCTAAACCGTTCTTCCCGTCGCCGAATCTGACGATTCCAAAAAAAGAACAGCCCCAGAACCACCAACCCACCCAATCCGATTTTAAAGATAAGCCCCTGGAGATAGACCATGTCCACCCCATGCTCAAACCGGACTGAAAACCATTTTTGCCGGATATGCTCCTGTTCCTGTTCGGTAATAGATAAAAGGCCCTTATCCAGAATGCTGACAAGCTCAGGCCAATCCTTTCTCACGGCAAAGGTAAGCCCGCTGTTATCAAAATCAGTGGAAGCTGCAACCTTAAGCCCGGTAAAATTTTTTGGCTGCATCTGGTAACCAGCCACGGCCAGATTTCCCACGTAGGCATCTGCCCGGCCGGAGGACACAGCCTCAAGTCCCTCCATGGTTGACTCAACTGGCAAAAGCACGATCTTGGGATATTTTTTTTCTATATGGGCGGCCAGGGTATATGTATCCACAATAGCCAGTCTTTTTCCATTAAGATCCAGCAATCCGCCGATCAAGGGAGCCTGACGCTTATTAATAATGACCCAGGGAAAGGAGAGATAGGGTTGTGTATAGGCCATATATTCTTTTTTATTCCCAAAGGACAAGGCCGAGGGAAGCGCATCTATTTTTCCGGACAAAGGATCAGCACCTTTCAAAACCTGGGGCAGCCCCAGTCCCTGTACCACTTCCATATTCAATCCCAGTCGATGATTTAAGATCGCAACATAGTCGGAAACCATGCCCATGAACAGATCATCCTTTCCCATAAATTCAAAGGGCGGCCAGGAGGGATTGATACCCAAACGGATGGGAATGCCTGACTGATGATGCCGGGCCAGCCATTTTTCTTCCCGGGCTGATAAAAGCACCTTCTCATTTCTGCTGCTAAAAAATCTTAGGCTTTCCTCCCCTATCCATCTTTTCTCAATTTGAACCATTTTTGAATGGGAAAAATTATCAAATCCCTTGTCAATGGCCTGTATCAAATCAGGATTATAATGACGAACCCCGGCCCTTACCTGTTGCCGGATCAGGGGATGTTCACTTTGAACAAATTCTCCGGGCAGGCCGAGACGGCCAGGCAGAATAGACATTTCCTGGGGCGTGGCTAAAAATGCCTGAATGGTTCCATCTGCCCCGGCCTGGATCAATTGCTCTGTGGTTTCAAATCCAATAATCCGGGCGGCGGGTTTATTAATTTGAAGCCAATCATGGGCAGTGGTATGTGTCACTGCTCCAATGGGGAAGTCGGCCAAATCAGATTTTGAATCCAAAACCGACTGATTTTGTACATTGTACAAGTACCAGTCAAGGCGGTAATAGGGGATTGAATCACTAACCCATCCTTTTACCTGTTCCAATGGCGGCAGTTTTGCCAGCACATCCACTATCCCATCCTTTAGTGCATTGATGGCCTCTGCCCTGTTGTACAATCGGAAGGAAACAGGTCGGCCGGTATTCTCAGACCAGGCCTTCCACATGTCGACAAACAGCCCGGAAGGCCTTCCCGCTGCATTGCGCATGCTAAAGGGAGAAAAAGACTGGGTAAGGCCAATAATAATGACATCCCTGGGTTTGATATCCGCAGCCCCATTCCATTGGCGCTTAATGGCAGCCCGCTCTTCGAACGTAATCGCACCAAGACCTTTGTTAATAATCTTTACCAGGGGAGTGTTCCCCTCTTTAACTGCCGCAAAAAAAGGTTTGCGGTATAAGGGATTGGCAGGATGGTAACGAAAATTTGAAAGCAATTTTTTTTTGCTTAAAAAATACAGGGCCGTAGGGGTATCACAGATAAAAACCTTGATCTCTCCCTTTTCCACCCCATTGAACAAGTCCTGGTGGCTGTCATATTTTTCCAGGGCAGCATCGGGCAGTTTACGGTTTACAAACTCCACAGCATAGTCCTGGTTTAATACACCTATTTTAAACCCCCTAAGGTCCTCAATATTTTTTAACCCAAAAATGGACTCATGGAAAAAGAAATGGGTCTCACAATTTCTCAATTCTCCGGCATAATCAAGGTAAGTATCCCGCTGAACTGAAAAAAAACAGCCTGCATGGATATCAGCTTTTCCGGTTTTAACCAATTCCAGGCTTTCAGCCCAGGGGACTGTTACAAACTCAATATTGATGCCTGTTTTTCTGGACCACAATTTCCACAAGTCCACAAACATACCCACGGCCTTTCCTGCCTCATCCCTGAAATGAAAGGGCATATTATCAATACTTGCAGCAATCACTAGTTTCCCTGTATAGGGGCGCCACATCTTTGATTCTATTTCCCCTCCCTCAAAATAAAAAGGCATATATCGGCAATCGGCAATTTTAAGAGAAGTTGGATGTCTCTCCTGGATAATGGTGTCGGCAAGGGCATTGGAACCGGTTTGAGACAAGAGGGTAAAAAACATTATCCCCAACACCCAAAACCTTATTAACGCCCTTAATCTATTCATGCCTCAATGCCCTTTTCCAAATTATTTACCCCATCCAATCATACCTGTTTTGATGCACAAAGATAAAATTTAACAATATTTGTAAAAAAGGTCCAGACAATAAGATATGAATCCCGGGGTGAACACCTAGGAAACTGAGGAAAATACACCCCTATGTATTGGCGGAATATATTAGAGAAGTACGGCTGAAAAAAAATACGCTGATAGAAAGGCAAATGAAACTCAAAGACAAAATTAGAAAATTGAAACAGACTTATCAATTTATAAAAAGAGGTCCGGATTTTATGGGACCGGACCTCTTTTTATCCAAAGAGAACACTTTGTTTGCCGAGGATGCTTATCCGTGGAGTGGCATGCCCGAGGCTTTAGATGCCACCTCTCCCATAATTTCCGCCAGGGTGGGATGGGCATGGATGGTATGGGCGATTTCATCTGAGGTCAGCCCCTTTTCCATGGCCAGGGTCGCTTCAGCAATGAGATCCGTGGCATGGGGCCCGATCAGATGAACGCCCAGCACTTTCTTGGTTTTCTTTTCAATGATCATCTTGGCCTCCCCTGCAATTTCATCAATGGCCTGGGCCTTTCCAAGAACCCTGAAGTTGACGCTTGCCGTCTCCACTTCAAAGCCGTTGGAAAGGGCTTGTTTTTCGCTCAACCCCACAGTGCCGATCTCAGGCATGGTGAAAATCGCACCCGGCACCACGTCATAACCCATGGTTGATTTTGGGGCAGTTTTCGGTTTCATGGCATTTTGGGCTGCCACAAGCCCTTCATGGGAAGCCACATGTGCCAGCATGATTTTGTCTGGCCCCAGTATATCTCCAATGGCATAAACATTTTCCACAGAGGTTTCCATTTGCTTATTGGCGGTTATCCATCCCGGACCCTGGGTGGTCACATTGATATTTTCAAGGCCAAGCCCTTCTGACAATGGAGTTCTGCCGATGCAAACTGCCATGATATCAGATTCAAGTCGATCATTTTTTAACTTTTTAGGCTTGGGGTTATCGGTAAAGGGACTGACTGCAAGGGATATCCCTACCCCTTCTCCTGTTGTATCGGCTTTGGTGACAATGGTATCACAGATCACTTTTATCTTGTGTTTTTTCATCTCCCGCAGGAGCAATTTTGAACAGGTCTCATCCACGGATGGCAGGGGCAGCAGGCGCGACATGGCCTCTACAATTGTCACATCACACCCCAATGCGGAAAAAATAAAGGCAAATTCACAGCCGATCACCCCGCCGCCGACAATGGTCATTGAGCTTGGAATTTTGTCCAGAACAAGAATATCATTGGAAGAGAGAATTTTTTCATGATCAAAGGGAAAATCAGGCACATTCATGGGTTTGGTGCCCACGGCAATGATCAGTTTATCAAAAGCCAAATCAATTTTCTCGCCGTCGCCCCGGGTCAGCTCAACCAGCCCTTCAGATTTAATTGTCCCAAACCCTGTTTCAATAGTGATGCCTTTACTTTGCAATAATGAGGCTATCCCCTTTCTCTGGCTGGAAAGAATCTTTTCCTTCCGCGCCATGAGAACTCCCATGTCAGGTGTGATCTTTCCTTCAATGCTGATACCCAACGAGCCAGCTTTCAGGCATTTTAAAAACAGGTCTGCCGAATTTTTCATAATCTTGGACGGGATACATCCCCAGTTAAGGCAGGTGCCGCCCAAATTTTCCTTTTCAATCAGGGTTACCGCTCCGCCAAGGGCCGCTGCGCGTATTGCTGCAATATATCCCCCCGGGCCTCCGCCAATAATAATAATTTTTTCAGACATCCTTCTCGCTCCTCCCTTCAATTTTTATTCCTATTAAAACATTCATTATTTACGAATTTATTTCACTTTAAAAGGGTTTTTCATTAATTTTATTAAATAAAATTTGTATTTCCATGAGTTTTCTAAAAAATATTTGACATTATCATTATCATAGGGTATTTATCAAGTTAATTTAATTAAATTAGTCTTTCCATGAATTTTTTAGCTAAAAAAAAGAGGCTGTATGAAAATCGATGAGACCAATATTGATATTATTAGAGAACTCAAAGAGGGGAAAAAATCCTTTAAAAGCATCGCTGACAAACTAGCCATTACCGAGAATACAGTCAGATCAAGGGTCAATAAACTCCAGGAAGAAGGGGTGTTGGAAATCTGCGGACTGGTTGATCCGGCTACCCTGCCCGGTCACAGAACTGTCATCATCGGCATTAAACTCTCGAAAATGAATCTGGTGGAAAAAGGCAAAGAAATCAGCAAACTTAAAGGGGTTATTTCAACATCTGTTGTGACGGGGCGGTATGACATAATTACACTGGTTCTGTTTAAAAAAGGGTTTGGCCTGCTGGAATTTTATACCGAAGAAATCTCCAAAATCCAGGGAGTCAACTCTGTTGAAACATTTGTTGTATACAAATCCTATAATTTAAAGGTTCCCTATATCTTTTAAACCTGTAAATTAAAAAGGCAGACTGTCATGAACACCTATTTAAAAACCACTTCTTTAAATCAATGGCACAGGGAAGCCGGTGCAAACATGGCTGACTTCGGAGGTTTTGACATGCCCCTATGGTATGAAACCGGAGTCAAAAATGAGCACCTGGCTGTTTTAAAATCCGCGGGCATATTTGACACAAGTCACATGGCCTGCATCAATGTGAAGGGTAAGGATTCCTTTGGTCTCCTTGATTATTGCTTTACAAGGGACCTAAGCTCCTTAAAGGAAGGAAGGTGCGTCTACGGCGCATTTTTGAATGAACAAGGACACTGCATTGATGATGCTATTGTCTATAAATTTTCCCCCACCCAATTTATGGTCTGCGTGAATGCTGGCATGGGTGCTGTTGTTGCAAATCATCTTGACAGCAATAAAAATGAAATGGATGCCCTTGTTGAAGATTTATCCGGCAAGGTTGCAAAAATGGACATCCAGGGAAAAAATTCAGCCAGAATCTTGTCAAAGCTCATCAAAAATCCAGAAATTGTTTTCAATAAAATGCCCTATTTTTCATTTAAAGGCCATTTTTCCGACAAACCCCTCAATGGTGAGAATATTACCCTTGTCGACGGAACCCCTATCCTGCTGTCCCGATCCGGATATACCGGAGAGTTTGGGTTTGAAATATTTTTGAATCCTGCTGCCATTGTAGCCCTGTGGAAAGATACCCTTGCCGCAGGTGCCGAATTTGACATCGCAGCCTGTGGTCTGGGCGCCAGGGACTCCCTTCGGGCCGGGGCCTGCCTGCCTCTGTCCCACCAGGATATCGGTCACTGGAAATTTGTGAACCACCCCTGGGATTTTGCCCTGCCCTATACATCAGACAAAAAAGGCTATACCAAAGAGTTTCTGGGTGCACAGGCTTTGGCACCTGCCAAGGATGACAAGTTTGTCTATCCCTTTGTGGGAGGCACCCTGAGAAAGGTCAATGCAGGAGAGACCACCCTGGTTCTGGATGAAAACCGGGAAACTATCGGTCAGGTCCTCACCTGTGCCACGGATATGGGTATTAGCTGGCTGGCAGATAAAATCGTCAGCATCAACACCCCGGATCTTCCCGAAGATCTGAAAATAAGAGGAATTAGCTGCGGATTTGTCATGGTTTCCAAACCACTTGAACCGGGAGTTAAGCTCAGCCTTAAAGAGGGCAAGCGATCCATTGAGGTGACCATTGTAACCGACATACGACCGGACAGAACCGCAAGAATGAAACTTGATAATTTTATTTAAAAGGAGGCTGTTATGAAAGAAATTAGCGATCTGAATTTTCCCGAGGATGTAAAATACACCAAGGACCATGAATGGGCAAAGCTTGAAGGAGATATCGTCACCATAGGCCTTAGTGACTATGCCCAGGATCAACTTGGCGAAATCGTTTTTGTTGAACTGCCCGAAGTGGGTGACACCTTTTCCATGGGTGACGAATTTGGCAGTGTGGAATCGGTTAAGGCGGTATCAGAGGTTTATATTCCCATTTCAGGAGAAATCCTTGAAATCAATGAAGATCTTGAGGATGCTCCCGAGCTGGTCAATGAAGACTGCTACAAAGGCGGCTGGATCATCAAAGTAAAACCAGAGAACCCTTCCCCGCTTGACGACTTAATGGACAAGGCAGCATACCTTGACATGCTGAAAGGATAAATGCCATGCGCTATCTTCCCCATACCAAAGAGGATATCGATGAGATGCTGGCCAAAAGCGGCCACCCATCCATAGATGCTTTATTTAACACCATACCCGATGCATTACAGACTAAAGGCGGCCTCAACCTCCCTGAAGCCATGAGTGAATGGGACCTGGATTCCCACATGGAAACCCTGGCATCTGCCAATATTGCCTGCAAGGATTATAAATGTTTTATCGGTGGAGGATCCTATGACCATTATATTCCCTCCATAGTGCCCTATCTGGTGTCACGGTCTGAATTTGCCACGGCCTATACCCCCTATCAGCCGGAAGTTAGCCAGGGGACCCTCCAGGGCATCTATGAATTCCAGACAATGATCACGGAACTTCTTGGGATGGATATTGCCACGGCCTCCCACTATGACTGCGGCACGGCTCTTGCCGAATGTGCATTGATTGCCTTGAGGAAAGACAAAAAATCCAATAAAATAGCGGTCTCTTCCCTGGTCCACCCCAGCCACCTGAAGATCATCGAAACCTATCTGCGTCCCACAGGATATGAAATAGTTCAAATTCCCCGAACCAAAGAAGGACTCACCGATGCTGCCGCCCTTGGGTCATTGGAAGGTATTGCCGGTGTGGCGGTTCAATCTCCGAACTTTTTAGGAAATATAGAAGATTTAAGCGCTTTTAAAGCCATTGCTGACAGCAAAGGTATCCTGTTCATCGCCTCTTTTACGGAAAGCCTGGCCTATGGACTGCTCAAGAGCCCTGGCTTTTGCGGTGCCGATCTTGTTGCCGGTGAGGGCCAGAGCCTTGGTATTGCCAAGACATTCGGTGGACCCGGCCTGGGACTTTTGGCCGGCACAAAAAAACTAATGAGAACCCTGCCCGGCCGCTTCATCGGCAAAACAAAGGATGCTAATGGAGAGGATGGATATGTTCTGACCCTGGCAACACGGGAACAGCATATCAAAAGAGAAAAAGCCTCTTCCAACATCTGCTCAAACAATGGCCTCAATGCCATGACGGCAGCCATGTACTTGGCCACGGTGGGCAAAATCGGTATCCGTGAAATCGCCCAGCAAAACCATGATAAAGCCGTTTACCTGAAATCCTGTCTTGAAAATGCAGGATTTGAATCAGTATTTGATTCCCCCTTCTTCAATGAATTCGTGCTGAAAGCACCCAAGGGATTCAAAGAAAAAAGAGCAGACCTGATCCGCAACCAATGTATTTTTGCCGGGATTGATCTTGAACCCTATTATCCTGAATTAAAAGACCATTATCTTTTCTGTGCCACGGAAAAGGTGTCCAAAAACGATATAGATCAATTGGCCAAGGAGGTGCAATAATGAATAAGCAGCCAGGAACCAAAGGCCTTATTTTCAATGAGCCCCAGCTCTGGGAAAAAAGCCGGGAGGGCCGGTGTGCCGTCTCCCTTCCCAAGGCAGATGTTGAACGGGCAGAACTTGCCGCAAGCCTTACAGGAAATGCGCCAGATCTCCCCCAGCTCTCGGAGCTGGATGTGGTCAGACACTATACCCGCCTGTCCCAATGGAATTTTGGGGTTGACTCGGGCATGTACCCCCTGGGGTCCTGTACCATGAAATACAACCCAAAAACCAATGAAGTTCAGGCCGCCCGCCAGGGATTTGCCGGCGCCCATCCCCTGGTGGGAGAAGAATTTTCCCAGGGTGCTCTAAAGCTCATGCATGACCTGGAACAGGCCCTTGGAGAAATCACAGGATTTCCCGCAGTGACACTCCAGCCTGCAGCCGGCGCCCACGGAGAACTTGCCGGCATGCTCATGATCCATGCCTTTCACGCCAAAAAGGGCAAACAGCGATCCAAAATCATTATTCCTGACACGGCCCACGGGACCAACCCGGCATCGGCCTCCCTGTGCGGGTATGAATCAATAAATGTTAAATCCGGAGAAAAGGGAATTCTGGAACCTGCAACCGTGGCAGCGGTAATGGATGAAGACACCGCCGGTATCATGATCACCAACCCCAACACCCTGGGTCTCTTTGAAGAAAATATCCGGGAGATCTGCGACATTGTCCATGCAAAGGGCGGACTTGTATATGGGGATGGCGCCAACATGAATGCCATCATGGGAATAGTCAAACCCGGAGATCTCGGCATTGACGTACTTCATCTGAACCTCCATAAAACCTTTTCCACCCCCCATGGCGGTGGAGGACCAGGGTCCGGCCCTGTCGGGGTTGTTAAGGAACTAATTCCCTTTTTACCTGTTCCCAGAGTCGAAAAGGAATTGGACACCTATAAATTTGTTACTGACTGCCCTGACAGCATAGGCAAAATGCACACCTTTTACGGTCATTTCGGCATCATGGTAAGGGCCTATGCCTATATTCTCACCATGGGCGGAGAAGGACTTCGCCGGGCCTCGCAGCTGGCCGTTCTCAATGCCAATTATATTAAGGAAAGCCTCAGGGGCACCCTGAACCTGCCCTATGACCGTCCCTGCATGCATGAATGCGTGTTTAACGACAAATATCAGAAAGAAAACCATGTCACCACCATGGACATGGCCAAGCGCCTGCTGGACTATGGATTTCATCCGCCCACGGTCTACTTTCCTCTGGTTGTGGACGCAGCCTTTATGGTGGAACCCACGGAAACCGAGTCAAAGGAAGATATCGACCAGTTCATTGATGCGGTGAAAGCCATTGCAGCAGAGGCAAAAGAAAATCCTGACCTGCTGAAGAACGCGCCGCTTCTGACTAAGGTGACCCGTCTTGATGAGGTTGCTGCCGCAAGGAAGCCATGCCTGAGGGGGTAGATAAGACAAACCTGGACAGACCAGACCAGCGCTCTTGCTTGTATTCCAATTTAAACACATTGGAATACAAAAGAGCGCTGGACCTTCAGATCACCACCCTGAAATCCAAAATAGAAAACCCTTCAGAACCGGACCGGCTCTTCTATGTTCAGCATCCACGGGTGTTTACCCTGGGGCGACGTGGGGGGAAAGAAAATTTGGTGGTATCCGAAGATTTTTTATCCTCCAGGGAAATTGAAATCATCCAGACAGACCGGGGGGGAAATATCACCTTCCACGGGCCCGGCCAAGCTGTTCTATATCCCATTATCGATCTTACCCGGGCAAAAATTGGCGTGGCAGATTTTGTATACGGCATGGAAGAGATCATGAAACAAACGGTTTTAGACTTTGGAATCACGGCTGATCGGGACCCGCAAAACCACGGCCTTTGGGTGGGCACAAAAAAAATCGGCAGCGTAGGAATTTCCATCAAAAAAGGAATATCCATCCACGGTCTGGCGTTAAATGTCTGCCCGGATCTCACCCCCTTTTCCTGGATCAATGCCTGCGGCCTCGAAAATGTGACCATTACCTCCATTGCCATGGAAAAGGATACAGACGCCACACAAAATAAAGATCTCATGGAAAGGGTCCGCCAATTATTTTGTCATCATTTTTCAACCATATTTGATATCTCTATCACCAGGGAGTGATCATGTGTAAAACCGAGTCCAAAAAAGGCAAACCTGCCTGGCTGAAAAAGCCTCTGCCCCGGGGAAGCGATTACCAGCGGGTAAAAAAACTTCTTTCAAGTGCCAACCTTACCACTGTCTGCCAGGAAGCCAACTGCCCCAATATGTTTGAGTGCTTTTCCAAGGACACCTCCACCTTCATGATTCTGGGAGCTGAATGCACCCGGCATTGCAGGTTTTGCAATGTCACAGCAAACCCTCCTTTGCCCGTGGACCCAGAGGAACCCATGGGGGTGGCAAGGGCTGCCCAGGAACTTGGGTTACGATATGTGGTGGTAACCTCGGTGACCCGGGATGACCTTCCCGACGGAGGGGCTGCCCATTTTGCCGCTGTCATAAAAGCAATTAAGAGGTTCCACCCCGCCCCAGGGGAAATCGATCAAAACACCTGGGAAAAAGAGGGATTCAATGGAATGAAAGTCGAAGTATTAATACCTGATTTACTCGGTGATATTAAGGCCTTGGGGACAATTGTATATGCAAAACCGGATGTAATTAACCACAATATTGAAACCGTGGCCTCCCTCTATGAAATTGTCCGGCCCGAAGCTATATACCAACGATCTTTGGACCTTTTAAGAAACGTCAAAACCATGGATCCTTTAATGCCTGCCAAATCCGGTATCATGGTTGGACTCGGAGAAACCATTGCAGAGCTTGAACAAACCATGACCGATCTTTTTGAGCATGGATGCGATATTTTGACCATCGGTCAGTATCTTCAACCCACGCGGCAGCATCTGGAGGTTAAAAAATATTATTCGCCGGAAGAATTCAAACAATTGGAGCTGACAGCCCGAAAAATCGGTTTTCGCAGGGTGGCAGCCGGTCCCTTTGTCAGAAGTTCCTATAAGGCCCAGGATCTTTTCAATACCTGACACCTGCCTCTTTTCAGTTCTTGGTGGGGGTAAGCTTTATCTGCATTTTTCCTTCAGGGTACCGGCGGTGCTTATTTCAATATAGGATGCCCCGTGTTTTGCACCAAAGCTGCCGGCAAGTACAATAATAAGGGTGTCATCATCAAATTGCTTTTCCTCAATGAGGCGGCAAATGGACTTTTTAAGGGGCTCTGTCGTGGTGATATCCATGGGAATATAGTCTGCGACAACCCCAAAAGAAAGGGAAAGCATCCGCATCACCCGGTGGTCATAAACCTGGGCATAAATGGAATTGTCCCCCCGGTAGGCAGCCAAAGCAAGAATGGAGGTGCCGGTGAGGGAATCTGCCACAATGCCCTTGGTATTCAGGCGAAGGGCAGCTTTTACTGCTGCTTTGGCAAGGTAGGCGGTTACCTTGTTATCCAATGAATAGGGAACATCAACAAAACTGCTCCGTTTATCCTCTACCTCTTCGGCAATCTTGGCCATGGTTCTTACTGCAACTTCCGGGTACTTGCCATTGGCTGTTTCCCCGGACAGCATCAGGGCATCGGTATGATCCAGGCAGGCATTGGCCACGTCAGATACCTCTGCCCTTGTGGGCCTTGGGGATTCTATCATGGAATGGAGCATCTGGGTGGCTACGATCACGGGTCTTCTTTTTTCAATACAGGTCTGGACAATCTGTTTCTGGATCAGAGGAATTTGTTCCGTGGGGATTTCCACGGCAAGATCCCCCCTGGCAATCATAACCCCATAGGCATAGTCTATAATCTCATCCAAATTTTCCACACCCTGGGCATTTTCAATTTTTGCGATTATTTTAATGGGAGATTTCTTTTTATCCAGGATATTCTGGACCGCAATGACATCCTCTTTATTTCTAACAAAGGAGTGGGCAATAAAATCAAGATCATTGTCTGCTGCAAATTTAATAAACCCCTTATCCTTTTCACTGAGAGCCGGCAATTTAACATGGACCGAGGGGATATTTATACTCTTTCTGGCATGGATGACCCCGTCATTTTCCACATGGCAAATAAGATACTGGTCATCTTTTTCCATGACTGCCAGGGCAATATAGCCGTCATCAATGAGGATAGAACTGCCCATGGGAACGTCCTTGACAAAATGTTCATAGGAGACACAGATCACATCCTCCCTGGAAATTTCAGTAGGTGCCCCTTTGATGCGGATATAATCCCCATGTTTAACGCTCAAAGGTTTTTGGGCATCACAGGTTCTGATCTCAGGACCCTTGGTGTCAAGAAGTAAACCAATTTTATCGGAAACACTGCGGGTGTTGGCAATCACCTCAAGGGCATCTTCATGTGTCATGTGGGCAGTGTTCAAACGGACAACATTCATCCCTGCCTTGTATAGCCTGCCGATAAAATCAGCGGAACAATTTAAGTTAGAGATAGTGGCGACTATTTTGGTTTTCCGCTGCATGGGAAGACCCTCCTTTACTGCAGATGGTGATTATAAAATTTTCAATGCCGATATTGGCTTCAATAGGCGATGATTTCAATTGATAATCCAGATCACCCAGTCCAATCATAGCATCCTTTAACTCATTCAGGGAAAAATTTTCCGATTTTTGAAAAATCAAAAATACCGGGTAGGGACTTTTGGGATTGGGAGCAAGAAGCAGGTCGGCGGGTATGACCTTTTTCTTTTCTTTTCCAGCTGCCTTACCATCTGATGCTGCAGAGGACAAAAAGGAATCCCGCTCTTCTATCGCCTTTTTGATCTTTTCATCATAGGAAAGTATCATTGGCATCATCTGCTGCTTAAATCCGTTAAAATTCATTCTTTTAAAATGATGGGGGTCTTTGATATTTGAAAATGACAGGATAAAGCTTTTTATCATCAAGAGTTTTCGCACCTGGTTCTCAAGGGATTTTAAAATTTGGAGGGGGTGAAACCCTGCTTTAAACAGAGAAGACACAACAATCAATGTTTTGGCAGCATCCTTTTCCAGCAAAGCATTGGTCAGGCTGAAAATAGGATCTTTTTTGTCCCTTATCACCACGGCTTTTATATCATTGATTCCAATCACAAGATTGGCTCCCGCATAGGCCGTTAATTTTTCGATATTCCGGGCAAAGAGTTCCGGATTGAAACCGGTTTGATCCACAAGAAAATTAAACGCCGCTGCATCCATTCGCTTTTTAGATTTTGCCAACAGGTTTTTGGCAATCTCCTGGAGCACCCCCCTCTGCTCATCCAGGTCAGCCTTCCTGACACCCTGGGATACGGTGCAGTCAATGACTATCCCGTGGGTCTGAATACTTTTAAACACCTTTTTCCTCTTGTCCAGGCTGGAACAGGTCATCACAAGACTATGTTTTTCAGGAATGCCTTTTTCAATCAAACCGGCAAGAAGATCCATGTCTGTTTTGGAATAGGAAATTTCAGAGGATGCCCCCCCGGCTGAGAACAGGGGCGCATTTTTAACGGCAATCACCTTTCTGGATTGTAAAAAGGAAAAGGTGGTTGTCCGTTCAACGATGTCCCCCATGGAAGTGGTACTGCCCTCAAGGAGGTCAAGGCCAAATTCACGGTTCACATCCCGGAGCAGAGCGGCAGACAAGATATTAAATGCCTCTTTAACTAGAAACGCCTCGCCGCAGATCAAAAAAACGTTAGCCCCTGCGTCAGGGGACATGGTTCCCAGGTAATCGTCAAGACTATTGTATTTAATGATTGGCATTGGCTGATCTTGACAATTTTATGAGCAGACCCAGGGCGAAAATAGAGATAACCAGGCCTATTCCCTGGGACAAGGACAGGAATTCAAAGAAAAAATCCCCCCTGAAATCTCCCCGGAAAAATTCAATCCCGGACCTGAAAGCCGAATAGAGCATGATATAAAATAAAAATACCATGCCATGAAATTTTTTTCTTTTCTGCAACCACATCAAGATGAGAAAAAGAAAAAAATTTGAAAGAACCATATAAATTTGAGTAGGGTGCAAATAGACATTCAAGGGAGCAAGCCCCGCAGGATTTGTAAATTTTATGGCAAAGGGCAGGTCACAAACTTTACCATAACAGCAGCCGGCAAACAAACAGCCCAGCCGGCCGATCGAATGTCCCAGGGCAATACCGGGAGCTATGATATCAGCTGTTCTTGCAATGGGAATTTTTTTTATCTTTAACAAAATAATGCAGGCAGATACAGCGGCAATAAATCCGCCGAAAAAAACAAGCCCGCCATTCCAGATTTTAAAAATCTCCCAAAAATCATTGTGGTATGCATCAAAATTAATGAGCACCCAGAGAGATCTGGCTCCCACAATGCTTGCCAAAAGGATCACAAAGAACAGATCTGAAATCACCTGGTCAGAGGTGTTGTAAAACCGTGCATTCCGCTTGGAAAACCAAACGGCCGCCATAAAACCCAGGGCAATAAAAAGACCATAGGTATACAATTTTATATAACCGATATCCAAAAGTATAGGATGCATACAAACCTTATCTTATCTAATTATTATCTTAATAACGGATCTTATAAATCCGGTATTTTATTTAAAACCACATGGTAAATCAGAATGGCCATACCGATACTGATTGCACTGTCAGCAACATTAAAGGCAGGCCAGTGTGCTGTACCAATATAAAAATCTAAAAAATCCACCACCTTGCCAAATCTGAACCGGTCAATCAAATTGCCTAGAGCCCCCCCGAAAATCAGGGCCAGTCCAAAGGAAAGAAAAACAAGCTCCCTGGCAACTTTTCTGTAAAACCAGAGGATAAACAGTGCAACCAGGGAGGAAAGGAAGAGAAAAATAAATTTTCTCACCAGGGGAGAACCATTGGCAAAAAACCCAAAGGCCCCGCCTGGATTCAACACGTGGTTGATATTAAAAAAATTTTCAATCACGACTATATAATCGTGGAGTGCCAGGTGAATGGTGATCATCTGTTTTGTCACCTGGTCAACAAGGACAACGCCCCCGCTGACCAGGATCAATCGTATCAGCTCTTTTGTTCCCAAAAAATCATTTCCTTAGAGGATGAGTTTCAAAGCTGCGGCACACCGAGGACAAGCCGTTGGATGCTCAGTATTTTCTCCAATACCCGTATCATACCGCCAGCATCGCTCGCATTTTTCTCCGCTCGCCTTGTTCACTTTAATGACAAGGCCTTCAATTTCCTTACCCTGATAGGCATCCCCATCCACACGATTCACAAGGACAGCACCGGAAACAATGAAAATATCATTCAGGTTTTCCGTCAGATTTTCCATCTGCTCCTTGAATTCAGAATCGGGCAGTGAAATTTCAAGGGCTGCATCCAGGGGATGGCCGATGAGTTTGTCTGCCCTTGCCTCTTCCAGGGCCTTGGTCACTTCTGCCCTCAGGTTCCTGATGTTTTCCCACTTGGAAGCAAGGGAGTCATCTTTCCACTCTTCATTCAACACCACCATATCCTCCAGGTGGATGCTCTCTTTTTTGGTGCTGCCAGTGGGCATATGCTTATAGATCTCATCAGCCGTAAAGGGCAGAATGGGGGCCATGAGTTTTACAACCGATTCCAAAATAGTTGCCATTACAGTCTGGGCATCACGCCTCAAGGGGTCGGCGGAAGGTGAGGTATACAACCTGTCCTTGATGATATCCAGGTAAAAAGAGGACAGATCCTTTACACAAAAATTGTGCAAAGTATGGTAAATGGTGTGGAACTCATAGTTTTCATAGGCTGCCAATGCTTTTTCCACAACCACATGAAGTCTGTGAAGGATAAACCTGTCCAGTTCTGACATGGTGTTCACCGGCCGCAGATCTTGGGTGAGATCAAAATCAGAAAAATTACCCAGCATAAACCTGCAGGTATTTCGAATCCTGCGGTAGGCATCGGACAATTGCTTGATAATGTTATTGGACATGCTCACATCCCCACGGTAATCGGCAGAGGCTGCCCACAGTCTCAATACATCGGCACCGTATTGTTTGATTACCGTGTCAGGAGCCACAACATTGCCAACGGACTTGGACATTTTCCTTCCGTTCTCATCCACCACAAATCCATGGGTAAGAACTGCTTTATAGGGCGCATGCCCTGTCCTTCCAACGCCTGTGAGCAAAGAGGAATGAAACCATCCCCTGTGCTGGTCACTGCCTTCAAGATACATGTCGGCGGGACGGGCAAGTCCTTGTCTTTCCTCAAGAACCGCGGCATGGCTCACACCTGAATCAAACCAGACATCCAGGATATTATGATCCTTGGTAAAGGAGGTGGATCCGCAATCCTCACAGGTTGATCCTTCAGGCATGAGAAAATCGGCCTCTTTATCAAACCAGATATCAGAGGAATGCTCGGTAAAAAGAGCATGGATTTTGTCCACTGATTCCCGGGTTACATGGACCTTTTTACAATCTTTGCAATGGAAAACCGGAATGGGAACCCCCCAGGATCTCTGGCGGGACAAACACCAGTCCGGGCGGTTTTCAATCATGGCATAGATTCTTTCCCTGCCCCAGGATGGGATCCACTGCACATTATTGATTTCTTCAAGGGTTTTCCTTCGCAGTTCCATCTTATCCATGGAGATAAACCATTGGGGAGTGGCCCGGTAAATAACCGGTTTTTTACACCGCCAGCAATGGGGATAGGAATGGGACAGGTTTTCATTTTTCAGCAATGCATTGCGTTCTTCCAAAACTTCATTGATGGCCTTGTTGGCCTTGAAGATAAACTGGCCGCCAAACAATTTTACATCCTTGGAAAAAACCCCGTTGTCCTCCACCGGAGAGTAACATTCCAACCCGTATCTCTTACCCGCAACATGATCGTCTGTGCCATGCCCCGGGGCCGTATGAACACAACCGGTACCAGCTTCAAGGGTGACATGGTCCCCTAAAATGATTAAAGAATCCCTGTCATAGATGGGGTGGGTGCATTTTTTATTTTCAAGGTCTCTGGCTGCAATATCGGCAAGGATGGTGTAATTTTCAATTTCCAGGGCCTGCATCACCTGCTCCACCATCTCTTTAGCCAGGACAATCACCCCGTGGCCTTCAATTTTGACAGCGGCATAAACAAAATCAGGATGAAGACAAACCCCCAGGTTGGCGGGAATGGTCCATGGGGTTGTTGTCCAGATGACCATGGAAACAGCCCCATCCCCAACTCCCGGAATCAAGCTTGAAATATCATCTTTTAAGGGAAATTTCACATAGATAGAAGGAGAGGTATGGTCATGGTATTCAATCTCCGCCTCTGCCAGTGCTGTCTGGCAGTTGCAGCACCAGTAAATGGGTTTTTTTCCCAGGAACATATCCCCTGACAGGGCAAACTCCCCGCACTCTTTGGCAATCCTTGCCTCATAGGGATAATTCATGGTCAGATAGGGGGTATCCCACTCCCCTGCCACACCGAAGCGCTTGAATTCATCCCTCTGGATACCCACAAACTTGGCGGCATAGGAACGGCATTCCTGCCTGACCTGAACCGCTGTCATCTCTTTTTTCTTTTTGCCCAGTTTCTTATCCACATTATGTTCAATGGGAAGGCCGTGGCAGTCCCACCCAGGGACATAGGGGGCATTGAATCCTGCCATTTGACGGGACCGGATAATGATATCTTTTAACACTTTATTAAGGGCATGGCCCATGTGAAGATGCCCGTTGGCGTATGGAGGACCGTCATGGAGAATAAAGCTGGGTTTATCTTTGGATTGTTCCCTTAACTTTTCATATATTTTATTTTGTTCCCATTCCTTAAGCATTTCAGGCTCGCGCTGGGGAAGGTTCGCCTTCATGGCAAATTTAGTTGAAGGCAGGTTCAGTGTTTTCTTATAATCCATTATTCCTCCGATATGCGGATAAATTTATATTTAATATTAAACTTTCACTTTTACAAGAAAACACCCATAAAAGTCAAATTTTTTGATACTTTTATTAACAAAAACTGTCTTCCTGTCTTATGCTTCCCCATTCATCTTATGTTTGCTGATATTCATTTTAATGTGTAAACAAAAATAGGAGTTACGATGCACTTATCCCCTAAAGGCATGTATGCCCGTGGAATCCCTTTAAACTATGCCGAAAGCATAGCCTTGATTTCTTCGCAAATATTAGAGTTTATTCGCGAAGGAAATTGCGTGGCTCAATTGATGAGTATGTGAAAAAAACTTTTAGGCTTGAGGGATGTCATGGACTAAGTTGATACCATGATCCATGAAGTTCAGGTGGAAGGAACGTTCCCGGATGGAACATAACTGGTCACCATCCATCAGCCTATTTGCGACAATTCCTGAGATCCCATTACCCCTTTTTTTAAACAAATCCCGGTATGCTTTTTGATCGTAAAAAAGCATATGGAAAACGTTTGGACATCCCAGCGGGAACTGGCATCCTATTTGAGCCAGGTGAATCAAAAACCGTTGGACTGATCGCTATTGCAGGGAACAGAATACAACATGGCGGCAGGCCAGGACCAAGCACGGCAAGCTTGAAAAACGAGGTTTATTTTTTAATCCGCTCAAACGCAAATATTACCCTGCTCAACTTTGCCTAATCTTTCTATCAAACCAGCAACAAACTTATTTCACCTGGTTTACAAAAATACAAGTAAAGGTGAAATGCAAAGCAGGATTCCGGTGATAATAATAAGATTGGTTGAAAAACCTTTATAAATATTAAGGTGTGGTATTTTATAAACCAGGTAAGCCGGGATTAAACAGCCAACCATGCCGAAGATGGGACTGCAAATAGAAGTGAAGGATAAAATAGGAGCATTTAGTGTGATTGCTACCCAGGCAAATAGGATAATAAAAACAGAGACTAACTTATTAATAAGGCCGTTATTTATTTGTGATTGATCCATTCTTCTAAGTAAAACGTTCATTAAAAGTCCGCGACAAGCTTCCTGGAACGCAAGAAACACACCAAAAAAAGAGGTTACGACTGCAAAAATATTAATTACAATACCTGTAATTGTTGCCCAGCTGCCAGGAAAGTAGTGTGCAATAATCGCCAGGGAGGAAACGTTTTTATTTATTGCTTCTGCTGCTTGGTCCTGGGTGATTGCAAGGGTAAAAGATACGGCAAAAAAGAATACTATCACAAATAGGATAATGAAGGCTATTTTCATGGATCTTAAGGCTTTATAGCGAGCTACTTCAATGGATTTTTCGTATGAACGGTATGAAATCACCATTGGGCTTAAAGACTGGATAAACAAAATTGAGGTTAAAGTAAAAGGCAGGGTAATTATAGCGTTTTTAAGAATGAATTCAAAATTGCCCATGGCTGGAATATTATTCAGATTCCAGCGTGACATCAGCAAAATACCCATGAGACCAACCAATGACAGTACGGTGACCGCCATAAAACCGGATATTTTGAACAATATTTTTTCACCCTTTGAGCCAATAAAAGCAAGTATACTGATTAGAAACAATCCGTAGAAAACATTGTCATTTAAATGTGTTGTAGTCACGCCGAATGAATGCAGGTAAGAAGCACTGTCATTTGTGATGGCAAGTGAGTATACCAATACCCAGATTACCAGCATGATAAAATATAATAGCCCCAAAGCAATCCCCCAGTTTTTACCGAGATAGCCTGTGATTACACCGGGGTAATCAGTACATTTTTTTGACTCCGCAAGGGTGTTGATGAACAGTTTTTGAAACAGGTACATGGCGGGATAACCGATGATGGAAGAAAGCAGAAATACCCATAGTCCCATGACGCCAACCTGTACCGGCAGAAAAACAATCCCTGCGCCAATTGCCATACCGATACTCATCACTATCCAACCAATATCAACGCTGTCAAATTTGATGGCTTCTTTCCATTCTTCGGCGGTCATGTCAGCCTTGACGTGTAAGGCTTGTTTCGAAATATTTGAGCTATGTTTTTGCATGACGAATTCATTCATAATTAACTCCAGCTAAATTAGTATCAAATTTCTATTTAGTGGAAAAATAGCACATAAAATACATACTCGCCATACTTTGTTATAAATAAATTTATTTGTATTTATTTATATATATTTGCAATTTTTTATATATTTTATGAAAAAAACTCAATATTGAGCAACAACAAAGGATAAGCATTTACCTTTTGTCAATATTTGCCCGACTATCAGGTGGTGTAATAAGTGTATTACATCTTATTTTTAATGAAGACCAAGGGTCAAAGCTGCTCTAAGAGATTAAAAGTTAATTCAACAAAAAAGCTTTCGATAATATTTTGAGAGTGATATTGTACCGTCGCATTAACCAGTGCCTAACCTTAAAAAAAACTGGATTATCAAGGAAAAACGACTATAACCACAAATAGGGAGTAACATAATGGGCTATAAACTTAACCCTTTGGCTTTTAATGATTATTTAAAAGTTCTTGGGGCCACATACCACATTTTCGCCCCGGTTCTGCAAAAAGGCAAAGGTAAATTTGCTGGAACAGATGTGATTGGATATGGAAAAATAAATGTTTTAGATGATATTATACTGGATAGAAAATCATACTTTTCACCTAAAGAAGTTTTTTACCCAATACGTGAAACCTTGTTTTATTTTTTTAATGATGCAACAAAAACTCCCGCCATTAATGTAAAACCAATTCTTATATTTGTTAGACCATGTGACTTAAATGGAATCAGAAAATTGGATAGGATCTTTTTAAAAAATGGCCGGGAAGTTGATTTTTATTACGCAAGAAGAAGAAAATTAATCAAATTTGCCATGATCGAATGTGTGGAAGGATTTGATACTTGCTTTTGTGTATCCATGAATTCAAATGCTGCAAATAATTATGATATGGCGGTGCGCTTTAATGAAGAAAACATTACGCTAAAAGTTATGGATAAAGCGTTGATGACAAATGAACTTAACAATGTAGATACCGCAAGATTTGAACCTGTATTCATTCAAGAAAACAAAGTCAAGGTTACAATTCCAGAGGTCGATTTAGTAACAAAAGAAACCTTTAAGCATGAACTTTGGGAAGAGTATACAAGTCGGTGTATCGCATGTGGAAGGTGCAACACATCGTGTATCACCTGTTCATGTTATACCATGCAAGATATCAAACTAAGTGATGACAAGAAGGTAGGGGAACGTAGACGCGTATGGGCGGGATGTCATATTGATGAATTTACAAATATGGCTGGAGGACATCATTTTAGGGAGAAAAATGGTGAAAAGATGCGCTTTAAAACCATGCACAAAATCAACGATTTTTATAAACGTTTTAATGAACATATGTGTGTTGGATGTGGAAGATGTGATGATGTCTGTCCTGAATATATCTCCTTTTCAAAATGCATTAATAAATTAAATGCGATAGTAAGAGAGGGAGCAACCCATGAATAATCCATATTTACCTGATGCCTATAAAATTGTTGATATCAAACAAGAGACACAAATTGATTATACCTTTAAAATAGCCTACGAAGGAAAATTAGTCGGTGGTCAGTTTATGGAGATTTCCATACCAGGCGTTGGCGAAGCTCCCATTTCAATCTGCAATTATGATGATACCTCATTGGAAATGACTATACGCAAAGTAGGAAAGTTAACAGATCAAATTTTTAACTTAGGAAAAGGTGATACCCTATATATGAGAGGACCCTATGGCAATGGGTTTAACTTAGATCATTATAGAGGTAAAGATGTAGTTTTTATTGCAGGCGGTACAGGGTTAGCACCTATTAGAAAAACCATCGATCATTTTGTAAACAATCCAGATGAAGTCAAAAACCTTGAGGTTCTAATTGGTTTTAAATCTCCCAAAGACAGACTATTCGTGGATGACATAAATAGATGGTCTGAAAAAAATTGTGTTACGGTGACCGTTGATCAGGGGGATGATTCTTGGACAGGAAAAACAGGTCTCATAACAACCCACATAGATAAACTTGATTTAACCAATATTAATGAAAAAGTTGCAGTTGTCGTGGGCCCACCAATTATGATGAAATTCATGCTTTTTGAACTCATTCAAAAAGGGTTTAAAGAAAAAAACATTTGGGTTTCATTTGAAAGAAAGATGAGTTGTGGTATTGGCAAATGTGGACATTGTAAAATTGACGAAACCTATGTTTGTATAGAAGGCCCAGTTTTCAATTATACCACAGCAAAAGCACTAATAGATTAGGAGAGCCCATTATGAGTGTCAATGGAAAAATTGTTACAAAGAATGCTTATCGCATAACAAACACAAGGAATAAAACGGCCCTGAGAATAAGAGTTCCAGGTGGCTATATGGAAGTAAAGCACTTTACACTGATACAATCCATAGCAGAAGAGTATGGTGATGGAACTGTCCATATAACAACAAGGCAAGGTTTTGAAGTACCCCATATAGATTTTGATAAGATAGCAGAAATTAACAAGAAAATCAGACCGCTTATTGAATCATTGGGCTTAGATATTGAGGTAACAGATTATGGATACCCTGCGGCAGGGACAAGAAATATATCAGCATGTGTAGGAAGCAGAATATGTCCCCAGGCAAATAATGACACCACTAAAATTGCAAGAAAAATTGAAAAGACTATCTATCCAAATAATTTGCATTTTAAGGTTGCCGTTACTGGATGCCCCAATGACTGTATCAAAGCACATATGCAGGACTTCGGTATTATCTGTACAACAGAACCACAATATGATGTAAGCCGTTGTATAAGTTGCAAGGCTTGTGTAAAAAACTGTAGGGAAAACGTGACAGGCGCTCTTGAAATGAACAATTTCAATGTTAAAAGAAATGCTGAAAAATGTATTGGTTGTGGTGAATGTATTCTTAAATGTCCCACCGGTGCTTGGTCAAGAGGTGAAACCCCTTATTACAGAATGGTCATTATGGGCAGAACAGGTAAGAAGAACCCGAGGATCGCCATGCCATTTATAAAATGGAGCTCAGAGGACGTTGTTGTAGGAGTTATTAAGAACACCTATGATTTTGTTGAGCGCCACATAGACAGATCATTACCCAAAGAGCACATAGGCTATATTGTAGACCGTGTTGGTTATCAACTATTTAAAAAAGAGGTGATGGAGGGTCTAAAGCTCAATAAAAAAATTCAAATAGCGGAAAATATTCAATGGCACGGATATTACTATCAACAGGACAATCAGTTTAAGTCGCTATAAGAAAGAGTAGAAATTCAAGAACCTGCTGGCAAAAAAATCCTATGATAGTGTTGCCAAAACTTATGGACAATACATTCTCGGTGAAAAGTTCAGGGGCACAAATATAAATGAGGAGGCCTGAATTGATGTGGACGCTTTAAAATTATATTAGCCGTTACAAAGGCAAAAATGCATAAGAATTTGTCAAGTGCACCAGCCATCAGAAGCCAGACCGTGGCTACTATTACAATGTCTCCCGATGATGTAATCCCAAATATCTTATGATTTTTTAACAAATCATGATTTATAGTTTCCCCAATTGAATCATATACCGGTCGGATTTTTCAAAGGGAAGCTGGTAATGGTCCGTCCTGATCTCAAATTGAGATTTAAGGGCAGGGGTTATTTCATCGGGGGCATGCTTCCCCTTAAGGGCATATATTTTCCCTGCAGGCTTGAGCAAGGGAAGGGCAAATCCGACAAATTTTTCAAGACCGGCAAAGGCCCTCGACATGACGGCATCATAGGTTCCGGCATGGGAATCCTCAAAGGCCAGATCTTCAACCCGGGAATGAATAGCACCTATATTCTCGAGGCCCAGGGTCCGGATCACATGTTTTAAAAAATTAACCTTTTTTCTGGATGAATCCACCAGAACAAAATGGATTGATGGATTAAGGATTTTCAAAGGGATGGAGGGAAATCCCCCGCCTGTCCCCATGTCCATTATTCTTTTTTCCTTTCCCAAAAAAGGCTGGACCGCCAGGGCATCAATAAAATGCTTTTCAGCCATGGCCAAAGGATCAACAATGGCAGTCAAATTGATTTTTTTATTCCAGAGAATCAATTCGGCGGCATGGGCAGCCATGAGAGATATCTGTTCATCGGTAATTTTCACTGCTATTTTTTCACTTCCCTGTTTCACGCGTTCACAAAAACCTATCATCCCTGGATTTTGCGAACAAAGAGAATCTAATAAAACCATTCCATCGTTCCTTAATTTCCCAGCAGCAAGCTGGTATTGTTGTAGAAGGTACCTGCCACGCAGGCCGTTAAAAGACAGGCGAATGTCGCAGCAATCAAGGCCTTGACTGCGACAGCGGATATGGCTGCCGTCCGTTTGGGCGCAAGTGCTGTAACACCGCCCACAAAAATAGCCATGGAGGCCACATGGGCAAATCCGCACAGGGCATAGGCTGCCACAACAGCTGACCTTGGATGGGTCAGACTCTTTTGGGCAAGGGCCAGGGCAAGATCCTGATAGGAAACCACTTCGGTCAGAATAATCCTCTCCCCGATGATCCGGGAAATAATGCCGGCATCCACGGGCGGAACTCCGATGATCAGGGTAAAAGGATAAAATATATAGCCCAGAAGATGTTTCATAGACAAATCCATGGTGGTACCAAGCCATTGGTTGAGAATGCCGCCGGCATTGCCCAGGATCAGGTCCACCAATGCCACAAGTCCCAGCACCGCAATCAAAAGCGCCACAATACTGAAAATCACCTTAAGCCCTGATGTGGCACCGGTAATTATGGCTTCAAAGAGACTGGCGTCCCGTTCATAGTGAATCTCCACTACCCTGCCAAGGGTTTGGGGAGCGCCGGTTTCCGGAAATATGAGCTTTGACATTACCAGGGCTGCCGGGGCAGATAGAAATGAGGCAGATATCAGGTGACCGG
Organism: Desulfobacteraceae bacterium; assembly: GCA_003353855.1. Lineage (GTDB taxonomy): Bacteria > Desulfobacterota > Desulfobacteria > Desulfobacterales > Desulfobacteraceae > NBML01. Next base: position 1,995 of record PIVS01000001.1, on the reverse strand, counting down.
CAATGGAAGGAAACTGGGCCTGCAATGTAAACACATAAAATGCCAGGACGTTTGATGCCACTGTGGCCATACCGGCGGTAAGAATGGTGCATAATTCAGACCGGGTCATTTTGTCGATATAGGGCTTGATGGTAAAGGCCGATTCAATTCCCACAAATATATTGCTGGCAGCACAGAGGGCTTCGGCACCGGAAATTCGCATCACCTTTGTAAAAAGCCGGGCAAACTGCCGGATTATAAGGGGCAAAACCCTATAATAATACAAAACCGATACCAGGGCTGAGAAAAAAATAATGGTGGGAAATGCCTGAAAGGCCAGAATAAACCCCAAGGACCCCTGGACACCAGGCGGTAAAGCCAGAGGCCCAAAGACAAATTGAGCCCCCTGGGAAGCGGTTCCCAGAACGGCTACAGCCAGGTCATTTATGGTTTGAAATATGACTACACCTGCAGGAACCACAAAAATGAACAGAGCAAAAACCAGTTGGAGCCCAAGTGCCCATCTTAAAAGATGCCAGTTTATCTTCTGGGTATTCTTAAAAACAAAGCGTGATATTAGCCATGCAATGCCCAGCAACCAGAAGATGCCGGCAAAACTGACCAAATTATATATATCCATTTATTTCCTCTATTGATGGGTAAAATAAAAAAATGGGACCTTTTTTAATTTTAAAACTGGCCGGTGGGTTTGACAATGGCATCAATTCCCAGATCATTTTTTAAACTATACTTGTCTGCTGCAGCCTCCCCTTGCAGGGGATATGTGCCAACCCTCACCAGGAACCAGGTAACTTTATTGGGTCTGGTCAATTCAAGGACTATTGCCTCATACCCTTTTTCTTCAAGTTTTTTTTGCATCGCCATGGCATTACTACGAACCTGGTATGCACCGACCTGGAGTCGGTAGTTCCCTGGAACATTAGGCAATACAGGTGAAGTGGTTTTTTCCAACTTTTTTTTAATGGTTTTGGGTTGAATTTTTTGGGCTGGCCGATCCTCTTGTTTTTTATCCGGCACTGGCACCTGGGCAGGATCACCCTTTTCCACCGGCCCGGAATCAAGCTTCAAACTTGCAAGCTGTTCTTTGGCGTAGGTCTGATCCGGGTCAATGGAAATGGCATCTTCATAGACCTGTTTTGCTTGCCGGGGCCGGTTCATTTTCACAAGCAGGTCCCCTTTCAAACAGAAAGCCAGGTAAAAGTCAGGTAAAAGTTCAATGGTTTTGATAATATCTGAAAAACTTTTTTCGTAATCTTCAAGCACAGCCCAGCAGATAGCTCTATTAAAATAGGCAAAATAGTTATCCGGAGACAAGGAAATTTCCCTATCGTAATTTTTAATTGCTCTGGAATAATTTTTCTTATAATACCAGGCCACACCCAGGTTACTGTGCAAACCTTTTAAATCAGGAACTATCTCTTTTGTCCGCTGAAAATCATTTATGGCCTTGTCATAAAGATTCAATTTCATGTAGGCCACCCCACGATTTCTGTAGGCATGGGGATTTTCCGGAGCCACATCAATCAATTGGGTAAAGGTATCAACGGCTTCCTGGTATCTATCCTGTTGCAAAAAGTCCAGGCCGCTTTCAAACAACTCTTTTTCCGATGCACAAAAGACAGGAGCACTAAGACCAAGGACAATAATAATTAAAAGAAAAAATTTTTTCACATGATTACTCCAAAATTCAATATCGACTTATCCTTCAGGCTACCCTAATAAATAAAGGGGAAAAACACAATAGAAAGGTAAATACCTGGATTTAAACTGCTGCATTTAACAATCAAGGTGCTATTTTGATCCCGCTTTTTTAAGAGAACCTCCTGAATAAGCTGAATAAGCTTGACAAATCGAACAAATACGCTTAGGATAACCCTTTTCAAAAGCTAAGTTTTGGCTGGATTCTACTATTATAAAATCACTATAATTTAGCAAAATCAATATACGGCAAGGCCTGGGGCAATCGTTACGTTCAATAATTACCTCGGGTTAATA
>PIVS01001174.1 GCA_003353855.1 Desulfobacteraceae bacterium | reverse complement strand
GAGTACGCTTGAAAAGCTCACTCGCCTCCCCGACATCCATCTCTCTGTAAGGTACCGGAAGACGCTTTTTGTTAATAGAAGTATGAAATAGATTCCAAAAGCTGAAATATGTACCCGATCTGGATCGGGTCAGAATATTCTTGAAATAAAATATGGTATTAAAATGAGGTGATGGAAATGATCTTAATTTTGTTTAAAAAGATCGAAAATTATCAAATAATTACTGATTTTGAGCATAGTTCAACGGTAATTCCACAAATCAATTGAAGATCTCAACAATCCAGGTATTTATAAATTACGGTCATGATATATGTCCGCCAGAAGCCATAGCGGGATGCATACATGTCATCCCAAGCCCGTTCCAATTCTTCAAAATGATTTTCAGCCGGTAAAACCTGTGTTCAAGGCGGCTGACGCAGTCAACACCGCATTAGATAAAAAACAGTACAAAAATATTTCATCATGGTATAATCTTGATCGAGAGAAAAGGATGAATAGTTGATTGCGTGGATATTTTAACATTGGGTAATAGCAAGGCTAATCGATAATTGAATTTATGATCTTCTGCAAGCTTGCCAAAAAAATAGAACTTGGTCCAAGGCAGATGG
>PIVS01001173.1 GCA_003353855.1 Desulfobacteraceae bacterium | reverse complement strand
AAATTTTGCCAAGATAATATCATTGCAAACGGATATCTCCTTTGATTTTTTAAATCTATCTTCACGAGGCTGTGTGATGACGGCCGCTATATGGTGCAATAATTTTTTGCTGAACAATATGCCATATTTTCGTTATGTAAGAATAACGGGAGGTATATGTCATGCAAAAGATAAAGAAACAAACTTTTTGTGGACGTGATTTTTCAAGCGAAGATATAACACTGATTCAGGATATTGTTGGTACCTTTGGTGGTATCAGCCGTCGTGAGCTGGCGCATACAGTATCTGATTTACGTAAACCGGCCACAGCGGGAGGTGGTGGGTTGTCTCCAGTTTTCAAGTCCTGCCTGGCGGATGCGCGCCCGGGATGAATGGATCGGATGGACAGGGCTCACAAGCCCAATGAAGCTAAGTGGACTGGAACGTGAGCTTGAAAAAAAAGGACGGGAACTGATGCGCCCTTAGCTTCAGGAGTACCTCGACAAACTCAGCCCCAGCCTTTGCGAACAAACAGTCCGTGGTTCCGACGGAATTGATCGACCCAATGCAAGATCCCATGATCGGAAAATAGAAACCGTGTTTGGCACTGTATCTTCAAACCGTATCGG
>PIVS01000666.1 GCA_003353855.1 Desulfobacteraceae bacterium | reverse complement strand
ACAATGGTGGGGTAAAGGGTTGGTTCAAGTTCAAGCCCCCGGGCATCAATAATCAGACCGGTGTAGGGGATATTACCCATTCCCAGATTTTGGGAGGTAATAACAGGCTTTTCCGGGTTTATTTTTGATATCTGCCGAATATCGTCGGGCAGGACCAATTGAAGAAACCCCCCCCCAATATTGGTTTGGATTTCAATTTCCACATCCAGAGCCGAGGTATAATATTGTTTGGTTATAACGGCATCCCTGGCGGTTTTCTCGATGCCTGCCAGGATAATATCGTTTTGGGAGGCATACTGACCCACTGTCTGGGTATTATAAATTTTTATCTGCTTGAGGATATTAATGATATTCCGGCTGGCATCCGCCCTGGCCGCCCCCGGAACCGCTTCATTTGCCCCTTCCTTGTTCCCTTCCGGACTGGCCTTGCCGATTGCTGTCACCTTGCCTGTGCTCCAGTTGATTTCCCCGTTGTCAAAATGGGTGATGCAATGATCGCTTTGGGGGGATAGGGCACCCGCATTGGGGATCCATGCCAAACAGATGAAAAAAACACCCCAAAAAGCCCGGCAGGGTTTGATTGTTAAATAATCGAAAATAAGCACCTGCCTTTTCTCGGGGTTAAATAGTTCTTTTCAATAAAAGATGCAATCTTTTGTACATCATTGAGTCCGAATACAGGCACAGGGGGCTGGTATTCAGCGTCGGTGACAAAGGCAATCAGGTTGGGGTCTTCCAGGCACATGGGCTTCTTATGGTCACTGTCGCTTCTAAATATTTCAATTTTCGGCAGGGGTTGTTTTTTAAATCCTTCGGCTAGTATCAGGTCGTTATCCCCCAGAAAGGTTTCCATCTTTTGGATATAGGAGCGGGTATCCTCCTTGACCAGGGCAATTTTCGTATCTGTTACCACAAGGGTTGCCGTGGCTCCTGCCTTTTTATGGCGCCAGCTGTCCTTGCCTTTTTTATCAAAGTCAAATCCGTCATGGGTGTGTTTGACAGTTCCTATTTTATACCCGCGGCTGTTCAATTCAAAAATCAGCTTTTCAAGGAGGGTGGTCTTACCGGAATTGGATTTTCCTGCAATGGAGATAATCTGTGTTTTCATGGCGTTTATTTACTGCCCTTTAACTCATTCGTATAATCGGGTTGAAATCGAGTTCACTAGTTTTCCTAAAATAGTGTTCCAGGCTAAGAAAGTCAACTGATTGGATGAATTGACTGCTATGAGCCGTTGACTTATCGAGATAAAACATACCGAAGGGCAAAGGAGCCATTTGATTCTCTTTAATTGATCAAGAATGAAGTGATGCAGGGAAACCTAAAATCCACTGAACTGGGTTTTGATTTCCCCGCAATGAAAACAGTTATTTACAATAATTTCTGAGATTTCAATTACCGTGTATTGCTATTTGTACAAACCTAGGTTATAGGCAGCATATACAGTGGGACCATCAAGCAGATCTGCAAATGTTGTCTCAATTTCCCTTCGTGATGCGCTGTCTTTATATTTTTCCCAATCTTCCTTTTTCTCCCACATGGCAACCACGAGAATTTCATTTGGATTATCACAGCCTCTGAGCGTTTCAGATGAAATATATCCCTTATTTCCCAAGGCATTTGTTCTGGCTTTGACCAACATTTCAGAAATTTTTGGAAAATTACCCTCTTTTAATTTTCGCTTAATAAAAATTTTGACAGTCATGATGATATCTCCTTTTTATGTTCGGTTTGTAAATAGGGATGTACCGTTTTCCCCTGCCCTGTCTGGCTCTTTGGCCAAAGGTAACAATAAACCAAAGATTTAAAATTTTACCCACCCATTCCGTGTCGGATGCACAACGTCACAGAAAACAATGCATTTAGAATAAATGAAGCCTAACTTCCGATTATTGCAGTCATGAGGATCTGGCCATGGACAATAAACAAGATTGAAAAAGGAAATCAAAGGGGGTCCGGGAAAAGTCGCATCAGATAAGATTAAATCTAAAATAAAAAGACCTGCATGTCAAATAAAAAGTCTTACAAAACGGGGTAACAATCTAAGGTTTTTGGAATTAACCTCGGTGGATAACTATAATTATCCACCGGGGTTATATTTTTTCAGGTCCCCAAGGAAGCTTCAGGAATTTTCATGGCTGCATCATCACTGGCGGCAATGGCATCAAATTTGCCCATGGTAACGGGCAGTTCTGAGTTGATAAAAAACCGGGCGGTGCAAAACACTCCTTCGTAGAATGCGACCTGCCTGTTGGTTTTAGCTTTTTCTTTCCGGTCCCTGGGATCAAGGCTGCCCACCAGTTTTTCCAGTTTGGGAACTGCTGTTGTGACCCTTTGGAGATGCATCCAGGCCATTGTTTGCTCTCCTCATTAATTATGATAGATAGGAAGACGCTTTTTTGTTAATAGAAGTATGAAATAGATTCCAAAAGCTGAAATATGTACCCGATCCAGATCGGGTCAGAATATTCTTGAAATAAAATATGGGTATTAAAATGAGGTGATGGAAATGATC
>PIVS01000665.1 GCA_003353855.1 Desulfobacteraceae bacterium | reverse complement strand
TTTTCCACCTCTTTGAGCTGAAGTTCATCAGGTGGTCCGAATTTTGTGTGTAAAATCGCTTTAATATGTGTTTCTCCCGTGTTGGTTTTGAAGTAATTCTTTGAGCTGAACAAAAAACGTATTTCGTGTCTTTTCCAAATTCAAAGCCTTCTTATAAGCAAATTCTGCTCTGTCTTCATGTTTGAATCGCTCTGGTTCAACTTGTAGCACATAAGAATTGATCTGTCTTTTCCAAAACCACTCTGCGCAACAGAACTGGATGTTTTTCGGATCAATAACCGTGAGTTTCTTCAAAGACTTTAACAGTAATCTTCCCGAGTTACTGTGCTCTATACAGAAGGCAATGTAGGCGATCCTGTATTCCACTATGGCAATAGTCTCTGTAATTGGCAAGGCTGCAAGGCTTTGTGGATTGTTCTGCCCATCGTACAGAAAATGTCCATAGCAGCTTTGTATGGTAAAACAATAAGGCAATGTGTTGAAAGCCTTGATCGTCTCGATAATTGGCACATCGACTATGTCGTTGCTGAGACCAGCAAGGCATTTTTGTCTTTGGGCTTGATAGTGAGAATTTTCCGCTAATTCTTTTGGCTCGCTGAAGGTCTCCAATTATTCGGTCCTTCTCCTAAGAGGGTTTCGGCTAATGTTTTTCTCAGTGACACTAGGAGCCTGTCCGAGAACAGAAAAAGCAACTTGACCAGTCAAGAAAACGGTTGATTTTAGTTTTTTCGTTATTGGCAAATGAACGAGCAACATTTCGAAACAACTAGCTGTAATCTAAACATAAACCGTGATTTTTTCTTGTTTTTATGGTATAAAATGGCCATCAAATCAAGAGAGGTTTACATATGTCGATTCCGTTCAAAAAAAATCCGATAGAGTTTAATCAGCGACAATTATTCCCAAGCAATATTTTTGATCTGCTTCCTGATGAACACGAATGTTATTTGTATAAAGATATTTTCCAGCAATTAGATACTTCCCACCAGGAAAAGACATTCAGTAGAATAGGTCAGAATGCTTATCATCCCCGCTTGATTGTCTCTATACTTATATATTCATACAGCCAAGGTGTTTTCAGCTCGAGACAAATAGAGAGACGATGCAACGAGGATCTTTCCTTTATGTATATAGCAGAGATGAATTGTCCAAATTACAGGGTTTTAAGTGATTTCAGGAAAGACAACGTTGATTTTTTCCATGATTGCTTTAGACAAAGTGTCCTGTTGGCTATGGAATTGGGCCTTGCATCACTTGGCCACGTAAGCTTAGATGGTTCAAAGTTTAAGGCAAGCACCTCTAAACATAAAGCTATGAGCCATAGGCGACTTGTGGAAAAAGAAAAGGAGTTAATGAATGAAATTGACGCCCTTATTCAAAAAGCCAACAAATGCGATGAGGATGAGGACAAAGAATATAAAGAAAAAACCGGGTATGAACTTCCTGAAGATTTAAAATTTAAAGAAGAACGGTTGGCCAAAATCAAAATGGCCAAAGAGGCTTTGGAAAAACGGGAGGAAGAGCTCAATCCCGGAAAAAAGATTGACGGCAAAAAGCAAATTAGCTTTGCGGATACTGATGCACGTATAATGGGCAAAAATGGCAACTTTGCTTATCAATACAATGGACAAATTTCAGTAGATAAAGATAACCAAATAATTGTCGGTCAGCATTTGAGCCAGAATGCAAACGATAAAAAAGAGATTGATCCTGCCGTAAAGGATATACGTAAAACAACCGGCAAATTACCTTCAAAATTGAGCGTTGATAATGGCTATATGTCTGGTGATAATCTTGAGGCTTTAGCGTCAACAGATCTTGATGCATATGTTGCAACCAATAAAGGGGAAAAGAAAAACAAGATTCCTCTGGATGAGTCAAACCGTAAGCTGACAAAGGTCGATTTCGTTTATAACGAACAGGATGATTCCTTTACCTGCCCATGTGGTCAAGCTCTGATTCTGAAGAGTACGTCAAAAGATGGGAAAAAGAAGTATCAAGGTTCTTCTGATATTTGCAGTGGATGCGAATACAAAAACAGATGTAGCAAATCCACAAAAGGGCAAGCCCGTACGATAAATACGGATGACAAAGAACCATTACGGAAGCAGATGAATGAAAAAATGGAGACGGAAGTCGCCAAAGAAATCTATAAAAAACGAAAAGTAATTGTTGAGCCGGTGTTCGGACAAATAAAAAATACTGGATTTAGAGGATTCAGTGTCAGGGGATATGGAAAAACAAGCGGCGAATTCTCTCTTGTTTGTACCGCCCACAATATCAAAAAGATCATGAAGGCTATTTTAAAAGGAGTAGTACGTTCAGAATTTGGCAAATTGGAACCAATACCCGCATAATAGGGTAAAATTTGGAAATATTTTGTTTAAAAGGCGCTTTTTGCCAAACCGATTACACACATATACTCAGAGTTGCCGCCAACTGGACATTGCGCCTCTATCCGTAGGTCAGGGTCGAGCCTGTGGTCGTTCCATGTTGGCTATTCTCGGACAGGCTCCTAG
>PIVS01000664.1 GCA_003353855.1 Desulfobacteraceae bacterium | reverse complement strand
AGGGTATATTCAGCATTCTCTTATATCTATATAGGGGGTCCCATGACATCGCAGTGCCCTTTCCAGAGAGGATAGACAAAATTTCTTGACCATGTTTCCAGTTTTTTTGGGTAGGATCACATTATTGTTTATCCTTTAAAGGTAGCTTGATTACTATTTTAGCTCCTTTATTTAGCTGTGAATGGATTGACATCTGACCCTGAAGCAGGTTGACCCTTTCTTTCATGCTTCGAAGACCCATTCGTTTTCTATTGGGTATTGAGTGTTCCCATTCTTTTATATCAAATCCTCTGCCGTTATCTTCAACCCTAAGGATGATATTCGGGTATGCCCCAACAAGCCTTATAATCACTTTTGAGGCAGCAGCATGTTTTCGAATGTTGTTCAGTCCTTCCATCACCAGACGGTATAGATTGATTTGAGTATCAGAATTCAGTGTTGATTCGTGGATACCGGCAGCTTGAAAATCAATTATGGTATTGTTTTTTTCAGTAAACTCTTCACAAAAAACTTCAAGGGCATAAACAAGACCCAGATCATCCAGATTGGGTGGCCTCAATTCATAAGCCAGATCCCTGACCGTGGTAATAGTCTGATCTATAAGTTTGAATACATCTGCTGGCGAACCCTGTGTGTCTGATTTAGAAGATGATTGCTTTTTAAACAGCCTGTTACAGTATAATTTCAACGTAGAAAGATCTTGGGCGATACTGTCGTGCAATTCACAAGAAATCATCTTTCGCTCGCCTTCCTGGGCTTGCATCAACATTTGCGAAAGATCCCGCACACGATTTTCTGCATTTTTTCGCTCGGATATGTCATGGTAATTAAGCAATATGCCATTGATTGTATTGTCGTTTATACGATTTGCAGCAGTCAGCTCTATCCATGTATAAGTGTCGTCTTTACATTTGTACCGGTATTCAACCGTTGTCGAGGCGTTGTCTTTTTCAAGCAATGCATAAAACCTTTTCTGTATCCTTTCAAGATCTTCCGGATAAACCGTTTCCCAACCGTCTGTACCGATAAGTTCCTCCGGCTTCCATCCAAACCATTTCTCTATATTTGGGCTTTTATACTTCATGATGCCATCAGCCCCCATGATGCCAATAACATCACCGATATTTGCTATCATTGAGGAGTGTCTTGTGTTGGCCTCCCGTAGCGCCTCCTCTGCCTGCTTTCGTTCGGTGATATCTGATACTGTTCCAATCAAGCCAATAATTTTACCGTTGTTATCTGTGTAAACCGATTTATCAAAAACCACATCCCGCATTTCATCTTTGGCATTCTTTACCTTTGTCTCGTAATGCTGGATTCCCCCAGAGTCAAAAAGTTCGGTATCCTTAGCATAGTATATCTGTGCAAGCTCCTTTTGACTGATATCGAATACGTTTTTTCCAATCAATTGATCTCTGCTTTTTCCCATAAACGCTTCATAAGCCTTATTGAATCCCTGGTAGATGCCTTCTCTGTCTTTATAAAAAACCGGAATAGGCATTGCATGAAGCAATGAGTTCAGAAATCTTTCTTTTTCGGCCATGATTTTTTCTGCATTTTTACGTTCGATAATATCACGCAAGGCAGTAACTCGTATAGGCTTCCCTTTTTGAACAGTCATAAGTCCCTGGATTTCACAGGGGAAAGTCGCACCATTCTTCCTTATGGCAACTGCTTCATAGGAGTTTTCATCGCCTGAAAAGATATGTTGCTTTACTATTGAATGATATTCTGGATGAATCCAATCAGTTGCCATCCGGCCAAGCGCTTCTTTAAAAGTATATCCGAACATCCTTTCAGCACTTTTATTCTGTCCAATGCAGAGCCCTTGTTCCGACAAGAAAATGGCCTCAAAGGTCGCGTCAGAATGATTTTTATATTTATCTTCACTTTCCAGATACGTCTGGTCGGCCTGATTTCGCTCGGATTCAAATTTCTCTAGTTCTTTAACTCGTTTTTCTAATTCTTCGTAGGTTGGCCTTCCAGACATAATCACCTCAATTCAGATTAAAAAAAATATGCTAGTGATAAATAAAACGAATGATCGAGAATACTTAATTGAATCGATAAAGGCTGCTCGGATAAATTTACTAAAAATAACGTATATTGAAAAGAGTTATCTTAATTTAATTTGGTTTTCTCGTGTTTAATGACAATATTATCTGTCAGGAGTCAAATTCCACAAATTACCGAGCGCTTCATCCACCAGTCCCGGGCTTTTTAACACTTGCCATGATGCAAGATATGGATATGTAAACTTTTATAAGAAATGACGCTATTTATGGGGTACACCCAATTGAAAAAAATGAGCGAAAAAAAATGCCAACAAAAAAAGAAAAAATATTTGATCCTTGACTTTAGTCGATATTCTTATACACTGCAAATTGTAGTACTGATTTAGATGATACGCAAACGTTTCCTTCTTGAAGGTGTATATCCCCGATACTCAAATGTGGTTTGCCCCCCAAAGTTAGAAGCCTATACCTTTAAAAAAACTTGTCAGCCGAACAAAAAATCTCAT
>PIVS01000663.1 GCA_003353855.1 Desulfobacteraceae bacterium | reverse complement strand
CCGGGACGGTCGGAAAGCTGGACATAGAATATGAACAGGTAGGCCGCACAAAAGGCTGCGACAAAAGCTAAAAACCAGTCCTGAATCGGAATATAATCCCTGGGCGAAGATTTAAACGTTGGATAGGCCGTATAGGATAAAAACATGGCGAAAGCCAGATGAATGGCTCTTGCTTCCGTATCGTTCAGGACAAAAAAATTAAAGAAGAAAGGCAGGGGCGATGCATACCATAATTGGAACAATGTCCAGGCCAGGGGGACAAAGAAAAGGACTTTTTTGGGAATCGTGCCGACGGGATTTCGTGCTCCGGTATCCGCTTCGGCAATCATCTCCTGCAGATCATCCTGGGATGCTGCCGTTGTATTTGTTTCGGTCATTGTGGCGATTCCTCCATGGAAAAGGGTAATTTCCGTTCGCGTAAGGCAAGTGTTTGTATACAAAAAATGATAAAAGTGTGCTGCCTTCCGGCAGCACACTTTTAATCTCTCACATCAGGCAATTGTTACATCATGTTTACTTCTCGGTAATATTTTACTGCACCGTCATGGAGGGGAGCGGAAAGACCGTCTTTGATCATTTCTTCTTTTTTCAGGTTTGAAAATGCAGGATGGAGTTTTTTAAACTGGTCAAAATTCTCAAAAACCGATTTTACCACCTGGTAAATGATCTCATCGGGAACCTTGTCAGAGGAAACAAAGGTAGCGCCCACACCAAAGGTAGTGGTATCGGTATCTGTTCCGCGATACATGCCGGCGGGGATGGTTGCCATTCTATAATAATCATTGTCTACAACCAGTTTTTCAATTAAAGGACCGTCAACGGTTACCATAACAGAGTCACAGGAAGTGGTGGCTTCTTTGATGGATCCGGAAGGATGGCCAACGGTAAATACAATGGCGTCAATTTTATTGTCGCACAGGGCTGTTGCCTGCTCAGCAGATTTCAGTTCGGAGGCCAGTTTAAAATCATCTTTTGTCCAGCCAAAAGCGCCCATGACAACTTCCATGGTGCCGCGCTGTCCGGAACCGGGGTTGCCGATGTTGACCCGTTTACCCTTAAGGTCCATGAAATTTTTAATGCCGGAATCAGTTCTTGCAACGACAGTGAAAGGCTCGGGATGAACTGAGAATACAGATCTCAGGTCTTTGTTGGGGCCTTTTTTTGCAAATTTGCTGGTGCCGTTATAGGCATGATACTGCCAGTCTGACTGGGCAACACCCATGTCAAGTTCGCCTGCGGCGATGGCATTCAGGTTATAAACAGATCCTCCGGTACTTTCTACTGAGCAGCGGATACCATGTTCTTTTCTGCCTTTATTTACAAGCCGCGCTATGGCACCGCCGGTGGGATAGTATACACCGGTAACTCCGCCGGTGCCGATGGTGGCAAAGGTCGACTCACGTGCCTGTACAGGTGCTGTCGCGACAAAAAGACCCATTCCGAAAACTGCTGCAATTGCAATAACCAAAAACTTTTTCATTCTAAACCTCCAAAAAATTAATTATTAAAAAATTTCTATATCCATACGAACCCGCTAAAAAATGATCGCCAAAAGCGCCCCCGGGTTCGTCCTTTCCTCCTTTTTCTTTGTTAAAGAAAATAACTCAACTTAAAACTGAACTGTAAATTTTATGTTTCCATCTCAAGCGCTCAGTCTCAAGCGTCAGTCTCAAACAATAAGAGCAATCTTTATGCCAACACCCGTTATGGGCCTGACAACTCCCATCCCCTTGTTTTTTTTTGATGATATAATCAATTTTCAACTCAGGCAATCCGACGGAACGAGCAACTCCCCTTTGGATAAAGAGGCTAACAGCAGCTTGATCATTTCATCATTCTTGAGCATTTCATCAACTGTATCGGATCATATTTTGGGGTTAAAACCCAAAAGATATCTATCGCTTTCACCTGTTTTTGTAAACCTATTTTTTCAAAAATATTCCCGCAAAACCTCACATCGGCCCGCCTGCCTTGAGACAGCACAAATTTAAAGGATGAATGGTTGTACCAGCGCACCATTCCCCTGACAAAAAGCTTTTCAGCCCATTAAAATACACAGCAATCTCCATGCCATTCCGGTAAAATTTCACATTGTAATTTGATTAAAAATCAAAAAATATATTTTAGATGATTTTTACGACTTTTTCTTCTTGACATAATATTTTTTTTGGCATAGTTGCTCAGAATCATGGACGCTTAAATGATAAGATCTCTTTTGATCTAAGTGCCCACCATATTGGGAATTATTATTGACCGGATCTGGATTTGTATTCCAGGTTTAATTGTTTAACCAACAACGTGTCAGGATTTGAAAAATGTCATCTATACATTTTTCCAATTTCCAGATTGATGAAGGAACAGATTATTTCCTTTACATCGGGGAATTGAAAAACTACGGGCTAAATTACTTTCTCAAAGAAGCCCTTGCCCGCTACTACAATCGCAAATTTGAATTTATCGCCATTGTTCCTGATGTTTTGGAACAATACAATTATGACAATCTCATCGTCATCAACCCCCT
>PIVS01000662.1 GCA_003353855.1 Desulfobacteraceae bacterium | reverse complement strand
TCCAGGGCGATCAGAAAATGATCTTTAAATCCATTGGTCATACCGTCCTCAATATATTTTATCCGGGTGGTTCTTTTTTCTGACGGAATGGTTTTATCTTGGAAATGATAGATAATGGGAAGGGTATCCCCCGGTTTAATGGATTCCAGAACTCTGGACCCCTTTTTAACCAGACCAAACATGGCTTCTGAGGTATTTTTTCTCAATCTGAACTGGTAGAAGATACCCGGATTTTTCAACTGAAATTCAGCACTGAAATAGGAAATTTCACCAGGTTGCATTGTTATCACTTTTTGCAAGTCTCCTTTTTTTAATTGGATTAGATCCAAAATTTTATTGCCCGCTTTAATTGCCATCTTCGCCGGTAGAAAGCAACTTACATGCCATGATTTAAGGTCTTGAATTTTAAAGATTTAAAAAAAAACTCCCAAAAATTGTACCCGTCGGGTTACAAAATGGTTACCCGGAGTTACGATTCTTGCACCCCAGGCACATTTTGCGTTTTTTCTTAGCACCCGGTAAAAAGCGTAACCCAGAGTGAAAATCTCGTAACCGCCGCAATGTTTTCAAATGCTGCCTTCTTCAATTAACCTTCACAAAACAATGAGTTACGATCCTGGCACAGGCTTTGCTATGTATGTTGAGCAAGATGAAAATCTTGAATGGAGTCAAACAAATGAATTTAAAACAAAGGAATAAAAAAATGAAAACAAAAATTACATTAATCACTGTATTGATCATTGGATTCATTGGCATGGGCATGGCTTTTGCCACAGAAAAGAAAACAAAAGAGTCTGCTCCAGTTGCAGCAGACACAACCATGCAATCCACCCAGATTGAAATCAAGGGAATAGTGAAAAAAACGGAATCCGGGATATCTTTGTTTGACGGAAGCAAGATATATCTTCTGAAAGGAGATCTTGTCCATGAAAACATGATCGGTAATCTTGTAAAAGTCAACGGTGACCTTCAGAAAACAGAAAATGGTGCCACAATTATTGTCGAAAAGGCCATGAGGGTCAACTAAACATAATTATTGATGACTCCAGGGCGTATAAAAGGGGGAAGGCATTCTTTTTAAAGAGCCTTCCCCCTTTTTTTTTGCTTACCTGTATTCCAGGGGCTGGATATTATATTTTTTCACTTTGTAATGGATGGTACGCTTACTGATATTCAGAAGATCGGCTGCATGTTTTTGCACCCCTTTGGTTTTTTTCAAGGCCCGGATGATGGTATTTTTTTCACTTTCTCCGATGGAGAACTCCTTTTGGACATCTGATACCATGGTTGCATTTTTCCGAATATCCTCAATTTGAAGATCCCATGGCTGCATGATATTATCACGGCAAAGAATGATCCCTGCCTCAAGGGTATTTTTCAATTCTCTGATGTTGCCTGGCCAGGTATGTTCCACAAGAACTTTCATGGTAACATCTGAAATCCTGGTCTGGTCAATTCCCTGGGCCCGGGTATATCTATCCACAAAAAATCGTGACAGCTCGGGAATATCTTCCTTTCTTTCCCTCAGGGGGGGGATGGTCAGGGTAATGCCCTTTAGGCGGTAATACAGATCCTGGCGAAAAATCCCGTTATCTATATCTTCCATAAGATCTGCATTGGTTGCCGCAAGAACTCTGCAATCCACATTTTTATCCGTGACTGCTCCCACCTGCCGGATGATTCCGTCTTCCAGAAATCTTAACAGCCTGCATTGCATGTCATGGGAAATATTGCCGATTTCATCCAGAAAGAGTGTACCGCGGTCTGCAGCCTGAATCAGACCTTTTTTATCCTTAACGGCATGGGTAAAGGCCCCTTTGAGATGGCCGAATAATTCACTTTCCAGTAGACCTGCCGGTGTGGAACCGCAATCCACGACCATATACGGATGTTTTTTTCTGGTGCTATGTTGATGAATGTATTTGGCAATACACTCTTTGCCCACACCACTTTCTCCCAGGATCAAAACATTGACCTGGGTTGCTGAAACTTTGTGAACCATGGAATATAGAGATCGCATGGCCTGGCTTTTTCCCCAATAGTAATCTCCTTCAAAAGAGTCCGGGTATTTTTTTTCTGCATTCATACGGCCAACAGCAAGCGTGTCGTTGATTTTTTTGATCAGCATCCGGCCGTCAAAGGGTTTTGAGATATAGTCCACTGCACCCTGTTTGATGGCATCCACGGCATTGGGAATGGTGCCGTAAGCCGTCAGAAAAATAACAGGAAGGTCAGGAAGGGTTTTCTGGATCTCACTAAACAATTCCATACCGCTTTTCCGGGGCATTTTTACGTCCGATACCAGCAGATCAATGGGCTGATCTTTGAGTATGCGGGCAGCAGTTGATGCATCATAGGCCTTGGACACCATAAAGTTTGATGCGGTAAGCCGTGCATCAAGCACTTCAAGTATACTCGGATCGTCATCAACGATCAGTATCCTGGGTGGGGTATTCATTGATTCTTCCTTTTTTCCTGGAGTTCCTGGTCAATGCTTTCAAGGGATGAAATCTGGTGCTGAA
>PIVS01000661.1 GCA_003353855.1 Desulfobacteraceae bacterium | reverse complement strand
TTTGTCATGTTGGATCGCCTCCTTACAGCTTTGTCACATTGACCATGAATGCCTTGGTTTCAGGAATCCGGGTATTGGGATCTCCGGCCGGTGGTGTCAGAAGATTTGCACTTTCCTCCTTGCCCGTGGCAGGCCAGCGCCAGCCGTAGTGCCAGGGAACTCCTACCTGGTGAACCGTTGCATATCCGATTTTAAAGGGTTTGAACCGTTTGGTGACCACAGCTGTGCATTCAAGGTCGGCCCGGGCAGAGCTGACCTTTACCCGCTCCCCGTTTTTAATGCCCCGAAGTTTGGCCAGTTCCTCGCTCATTTCAACAAATACATTGGGTTGAAGTTCCATGAGCCATGGCTGGGGACGGGTCATAAGGCCTGTCTGCCAGTGTTCCGTCACCCGATAGGTGGTCCCCACAAAAGGAAAGCGGGGATCACAGGTGGCGTGCTGGTCATCCTTGGTGGTGTAAACAACTGCCGTTGGGTTGATCCTCTGGGAGGAGAAAAAGTTCTTTTCAACCGGGCATTCAAGGGGCTCGTAATGCTCGGGAAAAGGACCATCTGCCCGGCCCGGCCCGAAGATCTGGCCGTAACCGTGTTTTCTCATGATAAAGGGAGACTTGGAATCGGTTCGTTTGGATCCGTCGGGGTTTTCCAGGGGATACCATCCGCCGTCGGGTACATCCCCGGTCCATTTTTTGGAAACATACTTCCCGTCTTTGATATCTCCTTCAAACCGAATCACCCAGTCCTTCGCATCCCAGGGCTGTCCCTTGGGATCCACAGAGGCCCTGTTGTAAATGATACGTCGGTTCACCGGCCAGCACCAGGCAAATTCAGGATAAAGCCCGATTTTATTGACTGCATCCTTGTGGGAGCGCCGGGCGGACATATTGCCTTTTTCCGTGTAGGAGTTGCAATATAGCCAGTTACCCGAAGAGGTGGACCCGTCTGCCTGGAGATAGGCAAAGCTTGGGACCAGAGTTCCTTTTTTATAAACTTTTCCCTTAATCTCGGTATCTTTGACAAAATATCCGTTGATCTCCTTGGCCGCCTTATGGGGATCATAGACCCCCTGTGTTTCATAATCCCATTTCATGTTGACAATGGGGTCGGCAAATTTTCCGCCCTCTTTGTATTCTTCTTTGATCAGGTGCCCAAGATGCATGATGATGTCCCCGTCGGGACGGCTGTTGCCCATGGGTTTGGGGCCCTGGTACCGCCATTGCATCCACCGGCCTGAGTTGGTGATGCTGCCCTCTTTTTCAACGGCCACCGAGGCCGGCAGCATGAAGACTTCGGTCTTCACCTTGGAGGAATCAACCCCCGGACCCTTCCAGAAGGAACCTGTTTCATTGTCAAAGAGATTGACATTGACCATCCAGTCCAGTTTTTCCAGGGATTTCCTGATTTTGCCGGCATTGGAGCCGGAACAGGCAGGATTCTGTCCCCAGGCAAAGAACCCGTTGATCTCTTCCTTGTACATTGCATCAAAGAGGTCAAACCAGGAATAGCCTTTGCCGTCATCCACTTTGGGCAGCCAATTGTAACCGAATTGGTTGGCCTTGGTGGCCTTGTCTCCGAAAAAGGATTTCAAAAGGCTGACGGAATATTTGGGATAATTCTGCCACCAGTTGGCAGACAGGGGATCATTGCTTTTGGGAGTCCATTTGCCATTATAGGTATCCAGACTGGTATTGGAGGCTCTCGGGGTCTTGAGATAGCCCGGCCAGATATGCCAGAGCAGACAATGGTCCGTGGAGCCCTGGACATTGGATTCGCCCCGCAGGGCATTAACTCCGCCTCCGGCAACGCCCATGTTGCCCAGGAGCAGCTGGATCATGGCCATGGAACGGATGATCTGGGTGCCTACGGTATGTTGGGTCCAGCCCATGGCATACATGATGGTCCCGGCTTTTCCCCTGCCTCCTGATGCTGCATAGGTTTTATAAACCTCCAAAAGGTCCTCCTTGGGGGTTCCTGTGACCGTGGAAACCTTATCCAGATCATACCGTTTATAGTGTTCCTTCATAAGCTGGAAAACAGACCGCTTGTGGGAAAGGGCCCGGTCCATTTTGGGAACCCCTTTGGCATCCATTTCAAAGGACCACTTGGATTTGTCGTAACTTCCCAGGGATGGCCCTTCCATGGCGGCTTTGTAACCTGCAAAAAGACCGTCATCAAAGCTGTAATCCTTGCCAACAATAAAGGGGGCATTGGTATAGGCAGCCGTATATTCTTTATTATAAAGGTTGTTGTCCAGGAGATATTTGATCATGCCGCCCAGGAACGCAATATCGGTTCCGGATCTCAAGGAAGCATAAATATCTGCCTTGGAAGAGGTCCGTGTGAATCTGGGATCCACTGAGATGAGCTTGGCACCCTTTTCCATGGCTTGGTTAACATATTTAAAGGAGATGGGATGGTTTTCGGCAGCATTGCTGCCCATGATAAGAATACAATCGCTGTTTTTAATATCAATCCAGTGATTGGTCATTGCACCGCGTCCAAACGACTCTGCCAGAGCCGCTAC
>PIVS01000144.1 GCA_003353855.1 Desulfobacteraceae bacterium | reverse complement strand
TCATCTTCCCCATCCTCAGGGGCCGATCCATGGATGGTATCCAGGAGGGCAAGGCAGTTAAGGATATCCTCATCGGACATGTTCCTGCGGTTGCGCTGGATGTGGAAGCTGTACAAGACTGCATCATCTTCATTTTCAAAGGGTTTAAATTGGACCGGCACCTCTTCAAGTCCCACGGCTTTTGCCGCGGCAAACCGGGTATGTCCATCCACCACAATGTTTTTTCCCTGCCAGGCAATGATGGGGAAAACCTCATCAAACCCGTTGGTCTTCATGTCTTGGGAAATGGACTCAAGGGTTTCGTTTCCAATGGGAAAAATCGAGGAAAAAGGATCCTGGACACTTAATTCGGAAATATTTACAAAATCGGTTTTCACTGGTATCACCTGTAATTTTTTATGTTTTTCGCTGGTATGGCAAGGCCGGTTTATATCCCATTACAGGCATAAAGTGCAATCTTTTTTTTGGCCTCCCCTTGAAGGATATAGGTGAAGGCCAAAGGGGCGGGGTAGGCTAACTTGCCGTTGCCCGGCAGGTTATGAAAGGTTTAGGGTGTGGTATTTCAGATCCTTTGAAATACCAGGGACACCTATTTGATTTTTAGACGGATGTTATGGGTTTTCATGGTTGCGTTCACGGCATCGCTCAGTTCATTGAGGCTGACATTGGATATGAATTTATTTCCTTTGGTTGATATTTTTATGCCGGGAACATTTTTTTTGGTCAGCTTTAATAAAACTCCCAGTCCAAAGGTTTTCTTTATTTCAAAGTTGTTGTTATTATCTGCCATGGGAATCTCTCCTTTAATAAATTCTGATCAATTTTTCCGGCCATAGTATAAGTATCGGTCCCGGGTCAGAAAAATATAAGTCCACCCGGTGATAAAGAGATGGATTCCATCGGTTTTATTCCGTTTTTTTGCGTCCCGATCCCGGTTTTTATACCAGAATTGCTTTGATTCGTCCATTGAAGTCAAAAGCTGAAGTCAAAAGCGTATTAAATATATTTTTGGGTATAAAGTTTTTCCATGGAAATTATAAATGCTATACGAATTATCAATTTGTTAAACCCTTGGTTATTTTATAAAAAAAAGTTGATTGCATGACCAGGGGCGCTTGTGTGAATAAAAGTAAGGAAACCTTAGATGGCGATACAGGTAAATGTTCATCCAAAAGTTGAGCGGCAATTGACAGCCCTTGAAAAACAGGCAAACAAACCTTGTGTTCCAGCCGCCAGGGCCAGATGCATCATTGGTGCCCTGATCCGGGGAATGCCTCTGGCCAGTGCCGGGCTGATGAAAAGAAAAACAGACAAGCGGTTGAAAAACTGCCTCAAGTTTGATCTTGGCCTCGGGTACCGGCTGGTCTGCATAAAAGAGAAGAAAATTCTTTATGTCTTGTTTGTTGGCGACCATGATAATTGCGATAATTGGCTGGATAACCGCAGCAAGAAAAACCCCCATAAGACAGCACTTGAAATGCATTCCTACACCGTTGAGAATGCCACCGTGCCAGAAAACTATAGTTTCATTGGTGTTTCCTTTGATGACCCCTGTTTTTGCCATATTGGTCAGAAGGATTTGCGACGGGTCTTTAAAGGGCTGACCGGATATAGGTAAATTACTTAAATTTTTGATCTTTGCAATTGTTGAGCAGGAATGAAATGGGAGAATTGACTTTGTTAAAAATAAAAGAGATCAAATTTTCCAGTGACTGGGACAGGTTTGTGAAAGTCAGTGATACATCCGGGTATCCTCATCTTTTTAATTGGTGCCGGGTTATTCAGGATGCCTATAATCACAAATGTATGGCCCTGGCAGCCGTAAAGAAGGGGCAGGGCATGGAGGAAATCTGTGGTATCCTGCCTCTTTACCGGTTTAAAAGGGGCATTTCAAGACCCCGGCTTGTGTCCGTTCCATTTTTTGATACCGCCGGTATTCTTGCCCGGGACAGGGAAATTGAGTCCTTTCTTTTGAGCCGGGGTATCTCTTATCTGAACAGGGGAATGGTTTCCGGTATGGAACTGAGGCAGGACGCACCCCTGGCCTGCACTGACAAACAATTGCCTGGGATTTTCTCGGAAGTCTATGATGCCAAGGTCGGGTTAAGTTTTCATATTAATGGTTCCCAGGAAAGAATTATGGCAGGATTTAAATCCAAATTGAGAAACCAGATTCGCAAGGGCCAGAAAAATGGTTTAACCTGGCGGATCGGTAAAAAAGAGCTGTTGGACCCATTTTATGCGGTGTTCACCAGGAACATGAGAGACCTGGGGTCTCCGGTCCATTCAAAACGGTTTTTTAAGGCGATTTTTACCTGGTTTTATCACCATGGGTTTATCCTGGTCGTGTATTACAGGTCAAAGCCTGTGGCAGCTTCTTTTTTGTTCCGGTTCAAAAAAAGCCTTGCCAATCCCTGGGCTTCATCCATCAAAGAGTTCCGGTACCTAAATTCCAATATCTTCCTCTATTGGCAGATGATACGGTTTGCGTGCAATATGGGCATGGAAAGTTTTGATATGGGGCGGTCCTCCAAGGGGGCTTCGACATATCGGTTTAAAAAACAATGGGGGCCCGAAGAACGGAGACTATACTGGTATCGCTGGGAATCTCCTGGAAAAGAAACCAGGGGGTATTATGAAACCTTGACCATTGACCCCTGGAAAAAGATGCCGCTTCCCTTGGCAAGGGATTGGATATGAGAATTCTTTCAGGATTTGTCCTTTGTGAGTGGGATAAAACAGATCTATTAAGGTCTCTGCCTTCTGCCACCTGGATGGGCGACAACTGGCGGGTGTCTCCAAAAGACCGGGAAAAAAAGGAATTGGCGGCATGGATCATCAGAAAAGAGAAAGAGCATATTGAATTTGGCCTCCATGGTCTGGGCCATGAATTCTGGGCAGATGGTAAAATGGAACGGACTGAGTTTCATAATGATGCCTGCAAAATGAGAGAGGGGGATGAAATCAGGAGGCATCTTGTTTGTTTCTTTAAACTCATGGATCAATACGGATTTGATTTCAGGGTGAATGCCTTTATTCCCCCGGCCTTGAAACATAGTTTCGGTAATCCTGGGGGTGGGTTTCAAAAAATACTCAATGAATTTGGCATTCAATATGTCACCCCTGTTTTTAACAGGCTAAGATTATATGAAAAACCCCAGACCCCTAAAATCGCATGGGAAAACAAGGTGCTTCTCGTGGAACGCGGCGAAGCCGAACTTCCATGGAAACGGGTGGCAGGTGAACCTGAATTCAGGTTTGACCGGCCTGTAATGGCATTGCACTGGGCCAATATCCTTCATTGCGACCCGGAACAAAATTTAACGGTTGTGGAAAAATGGGTGAAATATTTCCGGGAAAAATGTGCTCGGAAAGGTGTGTTGGTTGCCAGAGATACAGAGGCTTGTTTTACCCAGTATATTTACAAAACCATGTCACGGATTGAAAAAGAGGGGAAAAAATATTGATAAAACCCCATGGATCGGTGGAGACAGATCTATCAGGGCATAGGTGCCGGCCTCCTTTTTAAGGGATTCTTTTTTAAGGGAATATAATAGTTTGCCACCAGTTTATTGGTCCGGTCTGCACCCAGCATGTACTGGATAAAATCATTGGTTCCAATGGCAAAAAAGTCTGCCAATCGGGCAAATTCATCCATGGTGCTCAGGACCGAGGGCAGCTCGATCATCATGCCAACGGCAAGCTTGTTGTTGTGGGCAATGCCCTCTTGCTTAAGGTCCCGGCAACAGTCCAATACCACTTGTCTGGCTTCCAGAAATTCATCAATGGAAGAGATCAGGGGAAACATGAGGCGGATATCTTTTTTCCCATGGGCAGCCCGTAAAATTGCCAGACCGATTTCGCTCAGCAGGTTGATATTTGCCAGCAGGGTGACCCGTTTCCGGTCCAGACTGAATGTTTTTGTTTTCATGGTCTGGGTCTTTACCTGGGTTTCCGCCAGGTGTTTGGTTTTAAACAGCTCAAGGGTTTCCCTATCCGGATTGAAATAAATATTTCCCTGGGTTGCATCCAAAAGGAGAATTGTTTCATAGGGCAGATTCAGCAATCTCGGGTCATCGGCAATGATTAGAGGAACCTGAAGGGATCTGGCCAGGATGGTCACATGTGAGGTGGCACCGCCGCCCACGAGGATAATTCCTTTAATGCCGTCTGCAACCAGTTTGAGAATGTCCGAAGGGTATAATTCTGTTGCAACTACTATGCTGCCTTTGCCCTTTGTTTTTCGGGTGTTTGGACCTTGAAAATTGGACAGTATCCGGATGCTTAAATCTTCGACATCCACGGCTTTTTCCTGCATATAGGCATTGGGACTTGTGGAAAACAGGTTAATATATTTTTGGGCTACCTGTTTTATGGCTGCAATGGGTTCCAGGCCTTCATCTATCAATTCTACCATCCGGCCGGTAAAATTTTTATCCTTTAAAATCATAAAATGGGCAGTAAAAATCAGGGAAACGCTTTCCGGCAGGCGTCTTGCAAATCTTTCCTGGAGGGACTTGAGTTCCTGGGTTGTTCTGTTAACGGCTTCCTTAAAATCCGACTTCCCGTGTCCTGATTTTAACGGGTCAGGTCCGTATAACAGGGATTTCCTGTTTTGGTTGGGGATAAGAATCTGACCTGCGGCAGTACCTGTTCCAACAGATTCTCCCTTTATAAACGATGGTAACCGTTTCCCAAGGGGCAGGGGGGGGGCCGGGAGCAGCTCCATCAGGAAGCGGGCATTTTCAATGGCACCGGCCAGTTGGGTCACAGCTGTTCTCAAAGCCCTTTCATCAAAGAGGGTAAAATGGTCCAGTTCCCTGTGCTGGATAACCAATACCCCTATTTTTTCCAGGCCGCTGGGGATGGGTACACAGAGAAAGGAGTTGAAGGGTCCTTCTCCTAGGTTGTCAAAGTATTTAAAGTTTGGATTTTGGGGGCATTACCTTCCCGGATGATGGTATCTTTCTCAAAACAAAGACCCACAAGACCTTCACCCGGTACCATTGTCAATTTGTTCACGGCTTCGGGTTTCAGGCCCTGGGTGGTCCTGAGGACCAGGCGGTTTTCCATGGCCTCAAACAGGTAAATGGAGCAGACATGGGCTTTCAAAATGCTGGGCAACAAGGGTTGTGATACTGGCAAGGAAGGTTTCAATATCCGAGTTGCCCGTGACAATGGTGGTCAGCTCCCCCATGTCGCATAGCAGGTTTAAGTGGTCCGGCTCTCTTATGTTCATGGAATGTATCCGGTTTATTTCATGGTTGATTCAGATTTATTTTTAAGTATCAGAATGTAATCATGAACAGGTCGATGTTCAATGTAAAGTTGTTGTTTTTCTCAGGGGTCTGATCCAACAGTTCTTTTACCATTGTCTGAGCTGTATCGGAATTTTGCCGGTCCTCTCTGACAATAGGTTCCAGGCTTCGGCCGTTAATGCCGTCCTTGTGCATTCCTTTGTTCCATTGCCAGTATGACGCCGTTGCGCCCGGCGCCCCCAAGATCTGCCATAAATAATCCTATTTGACTGGGTGGCATCGAGTAAAACATAAATCCATATATAATACCTGAAAATAAAAAAGGCTGCCGGCAACAATGTTACCGGTAGCCCCAAAAAAAAGAAAGAAGCTGATTTCTTAACTTAGGTGTTTATTTGTTTAGCTGGGGAACATGGTATCTTCAATGTCCACAGCCACGGAACTTGTGTTCATGATTGCCGCAAATCTGCCCAGGGTTATGGGCAGCTGGGTCTCCACATAAAATTGGAGAGATTTGATAATACCCTCGTAAAAGGGTTTGTCTTTTTTCTTGGCTTTTTCGAGCTTCTGGGCCGCAACCGTGGCTCTCCAGAGCAGCATCCAGGCCATGGTGGTGTCCCCTGTGGCATCCTGGAAGGGGTGGGCATTGGCAAAGGCTGCCATGGCTTTCTCAGACATGGCGGTATGGCCCATGTGAATGGCAACTTCGGCCAGCTTGTTCATGACTTCTTCAACCTTGACGGCTTGTTTTTCAAGCACGGGGATTCCCTTGGCTGTGGCAACGGTTTTCTGCATTTCACCGAAGAGGTCCATGATGGGTTTGCCCTTGTTCAGGCCAAGTTTCCGGCCCAGCAGGTCCATGGCCTGGATACCGTTGGTGCCTTCATAGATCAGGGTGATTCTGCAGTCCCGGAGGAGTTGGGCCATGGGATATTCTTCGATGAAACCATACCCGCCATATACCTGCATGCCATGGCTGCAGACCTCAAAGGATCGGTCTGTAACATAGCCCTTGGCAATGGGCGTTAAGACTTCAACGATGCCCTGGTATTTATCCTTTTCCTCCTGGGTGGGTGCAACCACTGCCATGTCTGAACAATACATGGCAAAATAGAGGAGGGATCTGATGCCTTCCACATTAACCTTCATCATCATGAGCTGTCTTCTGACATCGGGATGCCGGATGATGGATACGGATTTGGCCTCAGGGTTCATAAATTCCAGAAGATCCTTGCCCTGTACTCTGTTCCTGGCATAGTCAAGGGCATACATATAGGCGGTGGTGGCACAGGCAAATCCCTGGAACCCAACCAGGAGTCTGGCTGCATTCATCATCAGGAACATGGCTTTCATTCCCTTGTTCGCTTCACCCAGAAGGGTGCCTAGGCAATTGCCCTTGGAGCCCAGGGACAGGGAGCAGGTGCTGTTACCGTGGATGCCCATCTTATGTTCAATACCGGTGCATATAACATCATTGAATTCACCAGGGGTACCGTCCTCATTGACCCTGAACTTGGGAACAATAAACAGGGAAATTCCCTTGGTGCCCGCCGGAGCCCCTTCGATTCTTGCCAGAACCGGGTGGATAATGTTTTCCGTCAGATCATGTTCCCCGCCGGAGATAAATATTTTTTCCCCGGTGATGGAATAGGTGCCGTCACCATTTGGGACGGCCTTGGTGGTCAATGCACCTACATCTGACCCTGCGCCTGGTTCGGTAAGAAGCATGGTGCCGGTCCATTTGCCGGTATACATATTTTTCAAATAGGTATCTTTTTGTTCCTGGGTGCCGAAATGTTCGACCAGATGGCCGGCACCCTGGGTTAACCCAGGATACATCATAAAAGGGTAGTTGGCACCGTTGAAATATTCGGCAGCTGCCGAGGCAACGGTTCTGGGCATTCCCTGGCCGCCCCATTCCGGGGATTCCGTTGGGGCCAGCCATTCTCCTTCATTAAAAAGATCAAACAATCTTTTAAAGGATTCCGGTGTTGTCACCTGGCCGTTTTTAAGGGTACAACCCTGCTCATCCCCTTCTTTGCTGGAGGGAAGCAATTCTTTGACGGCAAAGTTTTTTGCCTCTGAAATGATCAGATCAATTGTTTTTTTATTGAAATCTGCAAAATCCTCATGGATTTTTGAGAGATTTTCTGCCTCAAGCTGCTCGTGCAGCACAAATTCGATATCTCTGCGGTCGGAAATTACCTGTGCCATTCTAAATTGTCCTCCTGGTGATTTTGTTGCAAATGTAAAGGTTGCAAAATGCTTCTGGTTATATTGTTTTTAGCTTGGTTGTAAATGAATACCCCTTCATTGAAAAGGTTTAGAATAATGGGAGTGGGGTCTAAAAAAAAGACAGGGATGAAGGTTTGGATATTTAATAAAAATAGAAACTTATATTTTTTAACCTGTTCCATTGTCCCTTTGGTCTTCCTTAAACATTAAAATGAATACCAATTCATTACATTAAAAGTTTAAATAGTCAACGATTTTTTTTTACAAATGCGTGATAGTTTAGTATGCAATGTTTATGAAAAAGATACTAATATCTGCCTGCCTTCTGGGGGGGCTGTTCCGCTATGATGGAAAACAAAAAAAAATAGATCATGACCTGGTTCATAAATGGGAGGCTCAGGGTCGTTTTGTCCCGTTTTGTCCCGAGGTGGCAGGAGGCCTGCAAACCCCGCGTCCGCCCGGGGAGATTGTGAATGGGGATGGGTGGGATGTGCTTGAACAAAGGGCATGGGTCCGGACCGTCGCTGGAAAGGATGTTACGCGTGAGTTTGTACGTGGTGCATTGTTAGCCCTTGACCTGATCAAGATTCATTCCATAAAAATTGCGATTTTAAAAGCAAAGAGTCCTTCTTGTGGAACCGGCTCTATATATGATGGAACCTTTGAAAACAGATTGGTTTCCGGAATAGGGGTGACAACGGCTGCTTTGAAGAAAGATGGAGTTCATGTTTTTTCGGAATCCGAAATTGAAGGGGTCGAATTATTGTTAAAACCAATTTTTTAGCCTCAATTATGTTTAAAACATAAGTTTTATGTGCAAGATGAAGCAGGAAGATATTACTTGACCCGATCAACTTTTTTTGATACTTCAAATTATTTCTATAGTATGTTTAAATTGCTGAAAGAAGGAAGGTCCTTCTTTTACTATAATTTTAATCTTCGTATGGAGGATAGGATGAAAAAATTACTGTTAGGGTTGAGTCTTGTGTTGGTGATGTCGTTTACTGTTTCTGCCGGTGCAAAGACAATTGAAGTGGGACTGGCTGCAGATCCTGTATCCCTTGATCCCCATGTTCAGTTGTCCGGCGGCATGCTTCAGATGTCACACTGGATGTTTGACCCCCTTGTTCGCTGGACCCAGGAGCTGACCTTTGAACCGCGGCTTGCAACCAAATGGGAACGGATGGATGACCTGACCATGCGGTTTTTCCTGAGAAAGGGCGTGAAATTTCACAGCGGAAACTCTTTTTCTGCCAAGGATGTAAAATGGTCCTTTGACCGCATGAGAACCGGTGTGGATTTTAAAGCCCTTCTGGAACCCTTTGAAGGCTGCACCATAGTAGATGACCACACGGTGGACTTTAAAACCAAAAAACCCTATCCCCTTCTCCTCAATATGGCCACCTATTTCTTTGCCATGGACTCCAAGTTTTATACCGGCACCGATGCAAACGGACAGCCCAAGGAGATGATACTCAAAATCGGTGAGTCCTTTGCCCTGAACAATGAATCCGGCACAGGCCCTTTTACTGTAACCAAACGGCAACACAATGTGGTTCTTGAGATGGATCGATTTAAAGATTATTGGGATACAAAGAGCCCCGGTAATGTTTCAAAATTTATCCTGAACCCCATCAAGGAAAACGCCACACGGGTGGCCGCCCTTCTTTCAGGTGACGTTGATTTTATCTCTCCTGTTCCTCCCCAGGATTTTAGAAGAATTCATTCCGATGACAAGGTTAAACTGGTTACCATTTCCGGTGGCCGTATCATCACCTTTCAGATGAACCAGAACCGGACTGAAGCCCTTAAGGATCCCCGGGTTCGCCAGGCCATTGTTCATGCAATCAACAATGCCGGTATCGTTAAAAAAATAATGAAGGGGACGGCAACGGTTGCCGCCCAGCAGGGTCCCAGGGGTTATTCCGGTTATAAAGCCTCTCTCAAACCCAGGTATGACCTTGCCAAGGCCAAGGCACTCATGAAAGAAGCAGGGTTTGAAAAAGGGTTTGAAATTACCATGATGGCACCCAACAACAGATATGTAAACGATGCCAAGATTGCCGAGGCAACTGCCCAGATGCTGGGAAAAATCGGTATCAAGGTTAACCTGAAAACCATGCCCAAGGCGCAGTACTGGAATGAATTCGATGCAAGAGCCGCCGACATGATGATGATCGGATGGCATTCAGATACAGAGGATTCCGGTAACTTTTCCGAATTTTTAATGATGTGCGAAAACAAGGAAACAGGGTACGGAGCCTATAACTCCGGCTATTGCAATTCCAAAGTAGATGAGCTGACCCTTGCGGCCCAGTCTGAAACTGACCTTGAGAAAAGAACAACCATTCTCCAGGAAATTGAGCAGATTCTTTATGACGATGCAGCATTTGTCCCCTACCACTGGCAGAACCACTCCTACGGCGCCAAAAAGAATCTCCAGGTTAAACCCATTATCAATACGATGAACTTTCCCTATTTTGGTGACCTTGTAGTAGACTAATTGCGATAAGATAACTTGTATGCAACTGGACCCCCTGCCCCCGGGATGAACGTTCCCGGGGGGCGGGCGTGCCTAAACTTGGAAAAATAAGAGAGTCAAATGTTTGCATTTATTTTTCGCAGAATCCTCCAGGCTGTGGTGGTCATGCTTGTCATCAGTTTGGCGGTATTTACCATAAAAAATCAATTTGGAGATCCGGTACGGGATCTGGTGGGCGAAAGGGTCACACCGGAAGAACGGGCCCAGATAGCCGACGACATGGGCCTTAATGACCCATTTTTCACCCAATACGGCCGGTTTGTCAAAAATGCGGTAACCAAAGGAGATCTGGGAAGGTCTTTCCTGTACAACAAACCCAACCTTGAGGTTATTGGCAAACACGCCCCGGCCACCATTGAGCTGGTCTTCGGCACTGCCCTGATCATCATGGTGATTTCCCTGCCCCTTGG
>PIVS01000660.1 GCA_003353855.1 Desulfobacteraceae bacterium | reverse complement strand
AAGTCAAGGCAAGTCCCAAGCCCAGCCAGATGGAGGCGGGTCGAAGACGCGAAGCCACGGCATAGTGTTATCACAACGGGGTATCCGGTGACGGTGCTTCGGAAGACAGTGGCTCTGCTACGGCAGAGTAACACAAAAGCACGGGGTGACGAACAGAAATCGAGTTAGGCGTGCATTTGCGGGACCAGCCTGCAACACAAGGTTAAGTCCTTTATCCATTATAGGCAGTGCCCGTATACTCGGCGCTTACGTGCTGAAAGACGTGTGTTTACCCCGGGAGGTCTTTCATGTGCCAAATGGCTGAGGGCAGGGCAACCTGCTCCGATCGCATGAAAGGGTCGAGCAACGCGAGACGACTGTCCAACGGACAGCCCGTAGGGTGGGCAAAGCCCATCATCTCAGCAGAGGGCATAGTAGCCGTAGGAGAAACGAGCCGTGGAAACCACGGAGGCCTCACCCCGGCAAAGGCCCGAACGGTGCCCGGACTGAATAGTACGGGTAAATGAAAACGATTATTAGGAGCATATCACTTATGGTTATAATGCAGCAGCCGCCTGAAATGACTGTAGCGTATCTGTTTACCGAACATCTGGCAGGAGGTCCCCGGCTCATGGAAATGATCCTCGAACGGGGAAATATGTTTACGGCAATAAAGCGAGTCCGTGGTAATAAAGGGGCTCCCGGTATTGATAACATGACTGTTGATCAATTGCCCGGGTATCTCAAACGCCACTGGCTTAAAATCAGGGAAGACCTGTTAAACGGTAATTACAAACCACTACCGGTGAAAAGGAAAGAAATTTCAAAACCGGATGGCGGTGTAAGATTACTTGGAATTCCCACAGTTTTGGATCGTTTGATTCAGCAAGCTATCGCACAGGTTCTGCAACAGATCTGGGACCCTACCTTTTCTAATTCCAGTTTTGGATTCAGACCGGGAAGGTCTCAACGTCAGGCTATTCGCAGGGCTAAGAGCTATCTGCTCTCAGGATACAAGCACATTGTGGATATGGATCTGTCAAAATTTTTCGACAGGGTTAATCACGACCGACTATTAAGCCAGCTGGCTACAAAGATAGAGGATAAACGAGTTCTCAAGTTAATCCGAAGATATCTGACAGCCGGAATAATGATCGATGGTCTGGTTTCTCCATCCCTTGAGGGCACCCCACAGGGCGGTCCACTTTCTCCATTGCTTTCCAATATAGTCCTCGACGAGTTGGATAAGGAGCTGGAGTTACGAGGGCTTAATTTTGTCAGATACGCTGATGACTTTGTTATTTATCTTAAAAGCAGAAAAGCTGCTGAGCGAGTTATGGAAAGCATTACCAAGTTCATAACAAATAAGCTTAAGCTCAAGGTTAATGAAGAGAAAAGTGCTGTCAGCCGTCCATGGTTGCGCAAGTTTCTTGGGTTTACTTTTATCAGTATGTGTGGTCAGACAAAGATCCGGATTCACAAGAAGACAATTAAGCGCTTCAAGGAAAGAATCCGGGAACTGACGGACCGCAACTGTGGTAAAAGCATGGGACAGATTGTTTTCAAGCTCAACCAGTACCTGAGAGGCTGGTGGAATTACTACCGCCTTTCGGAAACCCGAAATATCTTTAAATCCTTGAATGGCTGGATAATTAGACGATTACGCTGTAAGATCCCAAAAAGTGAGGGGGGTTAAAGAAAGTATTAGACAAACTTGCGATAAGGTGCTAATCGTATAATGCATGAGTGCAAGTAAATTAATATCCCAAATCCCTAAAGAGGGCGCTGGAAAACCCCTTCAGGTGACTACATTACCGCTAAATTGCCGAAACATGTAACAGGACATTTCGGAGCCCTTGGCTCCAATATCGATTTTTTTTCCAATCAATTTTTCTAATCCTTTGCCAATTGCGTAGTAGTTGCCCAGGGACCATCCCGTGGCTATGGTGGACAATCCTTCCTGTCTGGCCGATACCATTTGAGCTTTTAGCATCACCTTTTTAAGTTCAAACTCTGCAACCTGGATATATTTTTTGTCTGTGTTTTTATCCAGTTTACCAAAGATGTTGTTAAGTATTTTAAGGGATTTTTTGTATTCAGGAACCTTTGCCCTTTGTGTATCAGCCTCGTCTATTTCAGCAACATATTTCTTGTCGGTGACAATTTTGCCCTTGGGCGCTCTGAGCTCTGGAGCGATTGCGATCCAGTTCCCATCCTCTTTTTTGTAGTTGACCGTGCCATGGATCACAAGAACATCTTTTTTCTTGTTGCCCTGGGGTTTTACTCCAATGATTCCAGAAGGGGTGGCCCCAAGAATGTAAGAAAGGGACCCCACGCTGAGGTTGTCCCAGTTGGTCAAGGTATAGTCTTTTAGCGGCTCCTTCACGGTTCATCCTCAGGAATCTTGATTTAGGAAATAAAAAGTGTCACTTTGATGGCGTGGTTATCAAAAAAAACGATACAGGAGGAAGGAGACATGGTGCAATTATTACTACCGCTTACTTCACTTGACATCACCCAAATCAATCACAAAGTCAGCATTTTGAAAAAAGATGGT
>PIVS01000659.1 GCA_003353855.1 Desulfobacteraceae bacterium | reverse complement strand
TGATACGCAAACGTTTCCTTCTTGAAGGTGTATATCCCCGATACTCAAATGTGGTTTGCCCCCCAAAGTTAGAAGCCTATACCTTTAAAAAAACTTGTCAGCCGAACAAAAAATCTCATCTCCAAAACAGATAGTGATTTTTTGAGTTCATGAATTGTTAATATAAGGAGGTCTATGAAATCAGAAAAGAAACCTTATCCCCCAAAACGAATAACAACAGCCTTGCTACTGGCAGCGGGCACAGGAAGCCGCCTGCTCCCTCTAACAAAAAAATCACCCAAATGCCTCACACTTGTGAATGAAACGTCCATATTGGAACGGTTGATCAAAAGCCTGAATCAAAACGGTTTCAAGCGACTGGTCGTCGTTACCGGTCACATGGAAGACTGTATTCGAAATTTTCTGGAAACAAGGGCTGGCAATCTTACCATTGAGTATGTTTTCAGTCCGTTGTACAAAACAACAAATAATATATACTCCTTATGGATGGCCAGAAACATTATTAATGAACCTTTTCTGCTCGTTGAAAGTGATCTTGTTTTTGACCCGTCTTTATTGACGGAGATGCTTTACCCGGACAGGATTGCAATTGCCGGAATGAAGCCATGGCTGAACGGTTCAACCGTTACAATCAATCCATCAAACACGATTAATGCTTTTTTTAGTGATGCGGTGAATGGTTCCGGCCCGATTCGTTATAAGACGGTAAATATATACAGTCTTTCCGTTTCCTCCTGGTATTTGATTATCGAAAAACTGAATCAATTTATTCTGGCAGGCAGGGTGAATGACTATTATGAAAAGGTATTCAAGCAATTGGTGATTGAAAAATCACTATCCCTTGAAGCTGTCTTTTTTGACCATAAGCCATGGTATGAAATTGATACTGCAGAAGACCTTGCATCCGCTGAAAGACTGTTTCCACCAAAGGTCAGCCTGCCCTTTGATAATTTAGGTACAGAGTATTTCAAAAAATCAGCCCTCCTTGTCAGCAAAAAAGTTTTAAAAGGAAACCTCTATGCCCAATCCTGATTATAACAACCCGGCGGAAAAATATGACTATATCTCAGGTCAGCATGGTGGATACTATCGCCATGATTTTATTGACCATGCATATTTATATAACCTTTATTTTCCGCCGGAGGAGGTGTTTACCTGTTTTAAAAATAAAATTCATGATCTTGTCCTGAACTACCCGGTTGCCCAGGATGTCCTTGCCAATCTGGTAGGTAAGCTTATTGATCAACCGCCAGAGCGCATTGTTGTTGGCAATGGTGCGGCAGAGCTCATCAAAATCGTCTCGGGACAGATTTCAAACAGGCTCATTGTTCCTGTACCGTCATTTAATGAATATGTGAATGCCGCGCCACAGGGCAGTGCCATAGAGTTTCCCCTTGAATGGCCGTCTTTCCATCTGGATGTGGACAAATTCGCAGCCCACGCGATTAAAGTCAAAGCTGATGTTGCGGTTGTGGTCACACCGAACAATCCAACCTCCATCGCCGTTCCGAAACATGATCTTATGCGCCTGGCAGGCAAACTTGCCGATCATGACTGCCAGCTGATTATTGATGAGTCCTTTATTGATTTTACCCAGAACCCGGATCAATTTTCAATGGAAAATGAAATTGAGCAATATCCCAATATCAGTATTTTCAAAAGCATGAGCAAGGCATATGGTATCTGCGGCATTCGAATCGGATATCTGGTGACAGCAAATCTGAAATTTGCCAATGCGGTTCGTCAGGGTATCCACATCTGGAATATTAATGGATTTGCCGAAGAACTCTTAAGAATCCTGCCTGATTTTCATGCGGATTTTATTAAAAGCTGTAGCCAGGTTAAAAAAGATCGGGATAAACTTTATGAAAAACTGAACGTGTTTTCGCAACTTACGGTTTATCAACCAGACGCGAATTTTATTTTTTGCCGCTTGCCCGACGAAGGTCTTAATGCGCCCCAATTGACAGAAAAATTATTTGTCGACCATAATATGTATATCAAACACTGTCAGGGTAAAACCATGCCCCATTCGGATCGTTTTATCCGTATCGCCTCCCGGACTGAAGAAGAAAACACCAACCTTGTGGATGCACTGACATCTATCCTTGGATATAAATAGAGAGCTTATGATGACCAAACCACCATATCAACCTTCACATCAGACCGGCATGCTCTGGTTTGCCAAAGATCTTCCAAATATCTGCTCTCTTGCGGGGCTTTTAAGTGCACTTTTGGGGCTCTACTTTGCAATTTTACAACATTTTTCCATTGCCGTCATTGCAATGATCTGGGCCGTCCTTTTTGACTGGGGAGACGGCATTATCGCCAGAAACATGAAGGGTAGGACGGCAATACAAGGGGAATTTGGAGGGCAGCTGGACTCCTTGATCGATATGGTCAGTTTTGGTATATGTCCGGCTGTTTTTCTTTTAAGCTATGGGCAGTTCAGTGCATGGTATCTGCCGGGTGCCTTTGTGATTGTTGCCACCAGTGCGATACGACTGAGTTATTTTAATGTATTCGGTCTTGTGGA
>PIVS01001172.1 GCA_003353855.1 Desulfobacteraceae bacterium | reverse complement strand
GATCAGCTTGACAATGAGGGCCATGTTCACATGTCTGGTGCCTTCAAGCTTGGGATATCCCCTTAAATCAACCACTGCCTGGCTGAAAAAGTTGTCCTTTTCAAATCCCTTTGCCGCAACGATATCCCAAAGCATTTCATGGACAGTCTCGCCCTGGATGGCAACTTTCATTTTCATGATCGGATTATAAAGAAGGTAGCGCTTATCATCTTTTGATGCACATCTCATGTAATCTGTTGCCCTGAGACCGAATAATTTCATGGCCGCAAGGCGGCAGTAGGAATCCAGGAAAAGCCGTTTGACATGGGCGAATTCAGTGACATTTTTACCGTAAAGATTACGATGGGCAGCATGGTTCAGGGATTCGTACAGGGAATGGGTAACAATGCCTATTGCACCGGAACCGATATTGAATTTGCAGATATTGATGGTATTGAGCATGTCATCCCATGCCTTGGGTCCCCGTGAAAGAATCTGCTCATCTGTAATGGGATAATCATGGAGGGCAAACTCAGCCACATAGTTCTGGGCATCAATAACATTTTTAATGCACTCATATTTTTCGTGTTTTGAGTCAACCACAAAAAAAACATATTCCTCTGAATCGGCAATTTT
>PIVS01000658.1 GCA_003353855.1 Desulfobacteraceae bacterium | reverse complement strand
GCCACATTCAATCCCACCATCTTCATGCAGCAGGCAGCCCGCTTGCCGGAAATGGCAGCGGCAAAGGCATTGTCAAAGGCCACCTTTTCATTTACAGACCATTCAATACTGGTATTTAAATCGGCTGCCTTTGAAAATCTAACCACCTCGGGAAGGATTTCCGAACTGGGGGTGCCCGGATATGAGGTCATGATCTGGCAACCGGCCTCCAGCAACCCAAGGGCTATGGCACCGTTTCCTAATAAAAACTCTTCTTTCATTCCAAGATCCTCGACAAATTTTAACTATACGGGTTAAAAATTGCATCACTGTCCCAGAGCAATAAGAAAAAACAATGATGGGGGGGGTAATCTACAAATTTTGATTTTGTTTTATGTCAGACAGCATTCAGCGCAGGCCAGTGGATGAGAAGAGAGAGCGCAGTTGTATGTTGAGCTAAAACATTGCAAATCCAGCAAGTTTCCATAAACTTTTCCATTTGTATAAACAGAAGTTGTTTACTATAATAACAACTTATGTACGGTATACGGTATACAATTACCTGTCAAGAGCAATTTTACTAACATTATAAACAGGGGGCTGTTGGCTTGCACATATAAAAATATGTTTTGTAAATATCCTATTTGTTAGTTTTGTATAACTTTTTATCAAACCAAAAAAATCGCCAAATCCACTGACCATCAAGGCTATTTCAATGATCGAAAAAATAATGAATGAAGCAGCACTGCTTGTTTGTGCCTATGACGATGACGATAAATTCAAAGATTATCATTTGGGAGGCGCGATTTCCCTGAATGAATTTAGATCAAAAACAGATGGTATGGAAAAAGACCAGGAAATAATCTTTTATTGCGCTTGACCCGGAGAAGGCAGTGCTGCAGGTATGGCAGCACAATACTGTGACCTGGGTTTTAAAAATGCAAAAGTTCTTGGTGGTGGGGTGGCGGCCTGGGAAAATGCCGGTTTTCCCCCTTGATCCTGCTGTCCGGTTGAGATGAAGAATACCAAAGCCAAAAATGGAGATGTATGAATGAAAAAATATTTAGACCAGGGCATTAAAGACATTATATCCTGGTTGCTCCTGGACAGCAGATCCTAAGCAACCAGGAACTTTTCAAACTCCTTGACAACCTTCCCTAAAGAATCTAATTTCACTATGGTGAAATAGAAACCATTAACGATATTGCCACAGGCTTTAATCCAGAATGTTCAAAATAAAACAGGGGGAGGAGGATGAAATTACCGGAAAAAGGAATGAGCCGAACCGATATTACAAACCAATTGGATAATTTCAAAATAGATGATTTAGACTGGGAGTCGGGGAAGGTTTTCGGCTATGTATTTGATCCCGGCAAAGAAGCCATGGCCGTGGGCAAGGAAGCCTATATGAAGTTTCTGACGGAAAATGCCCTGGATTTTACCTCCTTCCCAAGTCTTTATAAATTTGAAAAAATGTTCAATGCACTTCCGGCATCTTTTCGGGAACGGCTCCTGGTGGAGTATACAAATAGTATCTTTTAAACTGATCCAATAATAATAGATCCCAAAATAGGAGACGCCATGAACAGCCCCTTTCCATTTGGTTCTTTGCTGGTGTTTGGTTTTTTATCCATCCTGCTTTTGCTGGGTACCCTGATCAGGGCAAAAACAACTTTTATTCAAAAATATCTATTCCCCAGCTGCCTGGTTGGAGGGGTAATAGGCAGTATTCTGGTGAATACAGATCTGGTAAAGATCGGTTCAAGCCTGGAAACATTTGCCTATCACCTGTTTAATCTTTCCTTTATCTCCATCGGCTTAACCAGAGACACCAGCCCAGGCCAATCAAGTGACAAGAAAGGAAATATCTTCAAAGGCTCTCTCTGGATGGCGTTGACCCAGGGGATCACCTTTCCTATTCAGGCAATCATCGGCGGCCTGGTGGTCCTGGGATTCGGCTTTTTTGGGACGGATCTCTTTGCCACCTTCGGGTTTTTATCCCCCCTGGGGTTTAACGAAGGACCGGGCCAGGCATTATCCTTTGGAAAAGTGTGGGAAGGACTGGGGTTTGACCATGCAGTTACCATCGGGTTAACCTTTGCCGCCGTCGGGTTTATCTTTGCTTTTTTCATCGGGGTTCCCCTTGCCAATTGGGGCCTTCGCAAGGGATTGGCAGCAGGGGGAAAACAACAAACCCTGCCAAAGGAATTTTTAGTGGGATTGCGCCCCCAAAACAGTGAAGGGGTGAGTGCAGGGCAATTAAACCTGCATTCCAGCAATATCGATTCTATGGCATTTCAAACCGCTGTGGCAGGTCTTGTTTACGTTCTTACCTATTTCACAGTGGATGCCCTGGGAAGTCTTTTCGGCGGGGATGTTGCTAAAATGCTCTGGGGGTTTTTCTTCTTTTTCGGCCTGGCATTCTCCATCATAGTGCGCGGGATCATGGACCGCCTAAATTTCGGCTATCTGCTGGACCCGGGCATCCAGAAAAGAATCACCGGCTGGTCCGTGGACTATTTGATCGTGGCGACCATTCCCGCCATTCAGCTGGCCGTGGTG
>PIVS01001171.1 GCA_003353855.1 Desulfobacteraceae bacterium | reverse complement strand
ACCTGATTGCGCCGGTTTGCAAGGATGGGAAAAAGATCATATACATAATCCATGTCTTTTTTGATTTCAACTTTGTTATTTCGCAGAAATGCTCCCATATCCAGATTTTCCGCCACGGTGAGGTAGGGAAAAATCCTCCTACCTTCTGGCACCTGACAGATTCCCATTTTAACAATTTCATCCGGGGGCAGGTGGGTGATGTCCCGGCCCTTAAATTCTACACTGCCCTGTTTGGCCGGGACGATACCGGAGGTGGTCATCAAAGTGGTTGATTTGCCCGCCCCGTTGGCACCGATCAGGGAGATTATTTCCCCCTCTGACACCTCAATATTAATCCCCTTGAGGGCATGGATATTTCCATAATAGCTGTGTATGTCTTTTAATTTAAGCATCTTCAGACTCGTCTCCAAGATAGGCTTTGATGACTTCCGGATTGTTTTTTACCTCTTCCGGTGTGCCTTCAGCGATTTTTTTCCCATAATCCACCACATGAATCATGTCGGACAGGCTCATGACCAGTTTCATGTCATGTTCAATCAGTAAAATAGACAGGTCTTCATTGTCCCGCAGCCAGATGATCAAGTCGTCCAGCTCTTTTGTCTCCTGGGGATTCATG
>PIVS01000657.1 GCA_003353855.1 Desulfobacteraceae bacterium | reverse complement strand
TTTTGGTTTTGTAAATTTTTATTATGATCCTGTAACTTTTTATTATGATTCTGTAAGTCTATAAATGAACTTTTTAAAGAATTAAAGTCGGACTCTAGATCTAATAATCGATTTTTTAGATATTGTATTTTAGACGTATTGGATGTCATATAAAATATAAAGTTTCCCCATTATAATAAAATATATTTTTATTGTCAAGGTAGGCTTCTATTCAGTTACCTTATTATTAGCTTGTCTACTAATAGAATAGAATGCATTTTGCCTAATTGTATTATCTGATCCGTACTATCTATATCTTCTGCTGAGGGCAATAAGTTTCCGCTTGGATGATTATGTATTAATACTAATTTAACTGCCCTTTTCTGAAAAGCTATACTAAATATTTCCATTGGACTCAGTAATACTTCATTTATCGTCCCTATACCTAATAATTCCAAGCTTTTTATTTGCAAACTATTATCTAATAACATAACCCATAAATGCTCTTTATCTTGGGATAGTTTATCTTTACTTTTTAATATCCTTTGCATTATTTTGTATATCATTTTTGAAGTCTGCATTTTTTGTTTTCTGGATGATATTGATAGCTTTTCTGTCATGTGTAATTTTTCTGTTTTTAAAAAATGCCCGCTTGCGTTTTTAGTGGACCTTATGGACCAACTTCCATTTTCTGCGTTTTTAACTTGGATTCATTGATTTTCCGGTCCATTTTTAATTGTGGACCACTAATGGACCAATGGACCATTCTTTTTCTATTTTTTTTAAGGTTGAATCTAATATATTGCCTATATTTTCTTTTAATTCTTTATAATCTTCTCTGGATTCTAGTTCATATTCAAAGCCCTTTATTCGGTTTCCTCCAATTATTTTTATATATCCATACCTTGATAATATTCCTAAATGTCTTTTTAATGTTGTTGGGGCTATTCTGTATTGCTCTCTTAATTCTTTACTATAAAATGTGCTTTGCTCATGATTTCTTAGATATTGTTTGACCATTTCTAAGAAGTTTCGACTTGCATTTGTTAATTCATCACTTTTTGCCAGCAATACATCTTTTAAAAGACCATTTGCTTCTTTTATATCTTCTAAAGTCGTTTCTATATATTTTTCTCCATTTTTATCTATTTTTATTTCTCTTTGGTATTGTTTATAAAAAGTGATGATTTCTATAAAACTTAGATAATGGGCATTTGTCCTTAAAGGTTTAAATACTGTTTCTGGAATTATTAGATGTTT
Organism: Desulfobacteraceae bacterium; assembly: GCA_003353855.1. Taxonomy (GTDB): domain Bacteria; phylum Desulfobacterota; class Desulfobacteria; order Desulfobacterales; family Desulfobacteraceae; genus NBML01. Next base: position 1,308 of record PIVS01000657.1, on the reverse strand, counting down.
TGCATATGGATTTTTTATCTTTATTGGTTTTAATACAGACTGTACATCCTTGAAAAATTCTTTGATTTCTTCTTCTTTTTCATGATTTATTTCCCCTGCTGATAATGTTCTTTGGTAATTCATTATGTTTTCTTTGTGATTTTTACTATTATCCAAATAAATCAATATTGATCTATTTGCATTGTCTTCATATAATTTCTCTTTTGTCGTTGTTCCTGCTAAGGTTATTGGACCTTCTACTTGTAAGGTTATTGTTTCATAATTGCCTTTACTGTCTTTTATTGGGATTGTCTTAGTTATACGCTTTTTACTCATTAATTCTCTTAAGGCATATTGTATTTTATCATCTTGAGCGCCATCTAGATCTTCTATTAATAATAGTTTATGTTTTAATTCTTTGTCTTTATAATAATAAAGGGCATTTTCTGATAGAGTTGTTATTTCTATTTTGTCTTCTTTTGGGATTAATTCGCTTATTTTTTCTTGCAAATAGGTCTTTCCTGTTCCACTTGCTCCTAGACTTATTATATGCAGAGGTTGCTCTCTTAATCTTGAGGTAAATATTAAGTACATTAACAATCTATTTGTTTCTTCTCCTATTACGCCACTTTCGCCTATTAATTTGTTGGTTCTTTCTAAGAGTTTTGGCTTTTTTAACCAATCTATTGCTGTTTTCATTCTCTTTTGAGGAACTATTCGCTTTTCTACTTTTTTAGGTTTTTGTAATTCTATTTGTTCCTTTCTGTATTCTTCTAATTCTATAATTAGTTCTGATATTGTAATTTGCAGTTCTTTATTGCTTATTTCTAGTCTTTCGCTTATTTTTTTTATTAACTTTTCTGCTTGGTCATCATTATATAGATCTAAGGAATGTCTTATATTATAAAGGGGATTGTAGCTTCCTGGTTTTTGTATTTTTAATGTTACTTTTAATTTATCTATGGGGAATAAACTTATTCCTCCCAAGATCGTTATTTTTATGTTTTTGTCATTATAATTTAAATAATTGGGATCTTTTCTGTTTAGCTTTGAATATTTATTCAGATCTATTTGATTTTGATATAAAATTTTTGATTCCGGATTGTATATTGTTTGTCTAGTATTTATCAAATGATTTAAAATTTCTTTTTCATGACTTTGGATTAGGCTATTTGGATCTTCTTTTTCTGGCGTTGCTACTTTGCTTATGGTTATATTTGGGTATATTTTACGGATTTCTCTGCTATATTTTTCTGTTGATTTATTACCTAATTCATCTCCATCCATAAAAAAAACTATTTCTTCAAGTTTTGGTAGGCTTGAAATTGC
>PIVS01000656.1 GCA_003353855.1 Desulfobacteraceae bacterium | reverse complement strand
CGTATCCATTCCGTGGCATGGTCGTTGCTATTTTCTTCCAGGCCATAAAACCGGCTTTTGGGGTCCATTATAAGGATGTCAATATCCGGGTGGTTTTTTAATGTGGCTTCCAACCAATCAAACCCCGCCGCCCTTACCGGGTTCCCTTTTTCAACCCGCATCAATGGCCCCACCTCACCGTATACACTGGCGGCGTGCAACCCGTCCGGTATTGCCCCGCCGGATATATCCCACAACCGCCGCCCCACTTCGTCCTGGTCGTCTTCCCCGCATATCACCAAAACCTTTAATTTCCGCACGGCCTTAATGGGGCCAAAGGGTTTGCCAGCCGCCAGGGCATGGGCCAAGGCCAAAAGAAAAAAGGTTTTCCCGGTCCCGCCCGTGGCAGACAACACCCCCACCAGGTTTTTTGTCATAAATGGCTTACCAAACAGGGTCAAAATCACCTCCCTTTCCGGGGGCCTGGTGGACAACCAATTTTTAAGGGAAGTATTGGCCGCCGTTAAGGGTGGCAACATGGTATCTTTATTGGCCCGGCCTAATTGGATGGAAACCGCCGTGGGGTCAAAAACCGCCAGGTCGTTGAAATCCGTGGGGCCTTTTTCATAATTGCCGTTAACGTGCCGCCAGGTTTCTATTTGTTCCGGGGTAAAGTTTGGATAGGCCATGGGCGCGTCCAATTCCCTGGCAGCCTTTGTGCCGGAAGTTATCCCGGCATTGGGTCCAATATTGAATTGGTCATTATCCGCCGCCACCTTGATATTGTGGACAGGAAAGACCTTCCTTAATACCTTGGCAACGTGGGGCATATTTCCGGCGTTAAATGCACATACAACCGTGGCCCCGGTTTGCTCATGGATCGTGGCCCCCGTGCTATATCCTTCACATAAATAAAGGTCATTATTTCCAGCCTGGCCGGGTATCTCAAAAAATACACCTTTCCGCCTGCCACCAAATAAACCTTTTTTAGCCCCACCCCCTTGGGGTATGGTTTCCACGTTCCAAATGGCCCGGTTTTCATCTATCATTGGCACAAGCAAATCACCGGATCTGGAAACCCGCAAACCATGGGATTTTACCCCCTTGGCTTTTAAATATTCGTTCCCGTTTCCTATCAGGGGCGGGGCCTCGTTCCACATAACCGCCGCCTTTTCATAGGCTGCCTTTTCATTCTTTGCCTGCTCTGCCTGCCTTGCCTTATTTGCCAGGTCAATCATGCGGTCACGTTTTACCCGGTCTTCATAGGTCATGGTGCGGGCATCTTTACTGCACCACGTTTCTTTTAAATCGGTTGCCCAATTACCGAAGGCGGCCCCGCAAATATCCCCGGAATAATGGAAGACGTACCACCCGGCCTTATCCCCCCGTTTGCCCTTTTCCACATCGAATCGGTGCAGCTTGCCGTCCTGGCGGATCTCCCCCGGCACAAGGCCAAAGTCTGCAAGGTGGCCCAGGAATTTTTCCACCGGGTCCTGTTGTATTTCTGGCGTGCGGGGCTGCTGGGGTTCATAGTCCGTCTGCATCCCCGCCCCGTTAAAATCAAGCATATGTTTTCCTATTCGTATACCGTTCGGTAAATACTATACCAAAAAAAAGCGCTCCATTTATCAACCTATTCCCCGGCCATTCATGGCAAAACAATAAACAACCCAAAAGAAGAAAGCTTGCCCCAAGCTTTTGCCCACCCCGCTTTTAGTCAAAATATAAAAGAAGAACCAGAAACAATATAATTCCGCCACCCCATTACCATAGACCAGGTGAAATTCAATCCAGTTGACCAAATGCGTCAAATTAGGCATCATCATTTTTTTACCTTCTTTTTAATTCTGGTGATTTGCCGTTTGACCGTGGATAATATTTTTTTCTGGATCTCCGGGGAAAATTCTTTGTATTCATTCTCTGTAACTTCTTTTTTTATATCCATGTATGCCTGGCGTTTTGTGGTATACAGGGTGGGAAATTTTCCCCCAATTCGTGTTTTATATCGGTTCCATTTGCTTATGGGGTCAAGCCAGCCATAGTCCCCGGCCTTGCCTGATTTCTTACCCCAGGTATATGAGACAACACGGATTGCGTATACCCACCCGCCCCGGATAGTCCTCACCTTGAAAGTATCAATTTCAACCTTTCCGGTTTCATCGTCGGCATAACCGCTGTATAATTCTTGCCCCTTTTTGTAATTCATAGGTTCCGCCCGGCAACAATCCGAAAAGTACCACAATTAGCTTTCCGGCATTCCTTACACATACGAACCTTTGCCCCTAAATATTCGTTTGGTCCATCGTTATTCGTGACCCTGGATCGCTCCTGAACGAGCTTAACATCAGTATCACAACAATATCTTGATATCCCAGTTTTTTGGCAATCAGACAACCCCGGTTGCGTTTCAATCGGCCCCGGCTTTTCTAATATGGAAACCTTGATGGTTTCAGGATCATATCCGGCGGCCACCAGGCTTTTTTTAAATTCTTCATTAATCAAGATATCCGCCAATGGCTGGCACGTTGCAAAATTCCCCCCGCCGGAATAGCGGACGGACCCGGATTTAAA
>PIVS01000143.1 GCA_003353855.1 Desulfobacteraceae bacterium | reverse complement strand
GAGGAGACCGTCCGCCTCAATGCCCCTGCCCATATCACCATCAATTTTTATTGGCTTGGGTTTCAGCAGATGCTTGAATTTGAAATCCTTTACCATGACTGGCTTGAAAAAAAGAAAAGAGCAAAGGACCAATGTCCCGTGACCCAAAGGCTTGCAAACAAAATTGTCCAATTTTTCCTGAACCACAAATCACAGGAAAGCAAGGATAGTTTCCTATGAATACCTGCCATCGCATAAAACATATTACTGCGGATATCCATTTTGCCCGGCCAATGGATGGGGTATCAAATCAGGAAAGCCTGCCTGCTTTTATTCACCAGGGTCTGGCTGCCGTCATGGAAAATGTCTTTGACGAAATATCCCCGGGAAAAGAGCTGATACAGATCAAAAAACTGAATGTGGACCTTGGGGAGATTAATTTCGTAAATTTTGAGCAGGAGATGGCATTAAAATTAAGGTCCTCTCTTTTGGACGCCCTCAGCCGGGAAATCCTATCCATAAAAACGGACCATCATTCCTCCTTTCAATTAGCGGCAGGCAAACTCATCGAGATCATTAGAACCGGGAGCCACCAGAATATAGACCCATACTGGATACCACTTATTGCCTCCCATTCCAGGGAAACAAAACAATTACTCAGGAAACAGGGTAAAACCCCGGCAGTGCGTAAGCATATTGCCTGGCTGTTTTCCAAAGAACGGCTCAGGGAGCTCATCCTTCTTTTTGAGCCCTTCAACCATGGGTTTATTGATTATTTCCTGGACAAACCGGAACGACTTTTGACTTGGGAAACCATGGGAATGGCGAATACCGGCACCTTTAAAAAACAGGTGGTGGAATTTATACTGGCCTATCTTTTTGTTGAAAAAGGGAGTCGGTTTAATAAGAAATTTTTTTTATCCAGCGTCATCAAGCAGATTTCCGAGCACTATAATATTCGATATAAGGAACTTTTATTTTCATTGGTTCATGTTTTTGAAGCCCCAAAAGATCAAAGCCATTTAAAAGCCGAAATCCTGGTATTTCTTCTGGAACTTGAGCAGGAGGCAAAGGGGCCGGGGCTGGAAAATCCTGTGGATAAACGAGAGAAAACCCTTGTTTTTAACCATCTTCTTAACAGGCACAGCTGGTTTGAGAAAGAGTCGAGGCAAATTTTGGAAAGGCTTATCATGGCCGATCCTGAATCAATTGTTGTCTTTCTGGCTCAGCACCGCGATTTTCCCGGCCTGACCCAAAAACTGGTCCGTATTCTGGATTTTGGTTATCTTGTCAGAATTTTGAATATCCGGCACCCGGGCCGTCATCTTGTGATAATTCAGTATCTTACTGTTTTAAATCAGACCTATTACTCAAGGCTTTTTTCAGGTTCCGAAAAAAAGGCGAATTTTTTGTTATGGGAGGCGGTACTGGGTTTTGACCCCCCCTTTGAAGAACAAAGATTTTGCAGACATCTCTTAACCCAGGTGGCTGAAAAGTCAACGGTTTCAGGCCCCATGGAACGGTTGTTCAGCCGGTTCATTATTCGACTGGTGCTTGATCTGCGGAAAAACCGGGAACATTATTCCCTTTTAAAGGCTGTGCTGGAGTTAAAAGGGATAAAAGCAGGACTTGAGCTCTTGGGAGAAAAAGGGTTTGAAAATCTTGACAATGCCGTGGCCTTCCTAAGGTTTTTTCTGGAAAAAGCCGGGAACCGGAAGCAGATCGCAGCCTCATTCCCCAAATCGCGTATCGCCCTTCTGATTCGACTGATCCAGCCCTTCAAGTATGAATTCATCGAGGCAGCCATAAAAGAATCCTGTCTTTTCTTTAAACAAACCACTGCCCTGGATCAGGGTAAAACCGCCTTTAACTCCCTTTTGCATGAATTTGTTCTTGATTTTCTCGCCCATGACAGGAGGGGCGGGTTCAATAAGAAAAATTTTGTGGCCGGAATTGTCGTGCAAATGGCTCGTCATACCGGCAGGAAATATGAAAAACAGGTGGTTCTTTTCAGCGCATTTCTTGGAAAGAACCCGGCACAAAATCCAATGAAGCGTCAACTTGGACTGGTCATTCTGGCCCTTGAAAAGGATCTGGTTTCTGATGGTAAAATCAGGGACAGCAAGGAAAGCGCTAAACAGCTGGTTATGTCGTTTTTAATCCAGATTTTGCCCGCAAAGGGGAATGAAACCTCCTACCTGATCAATGCCGTTAAGAAGTTTGAGACAAGGGCAAAAGATAAAACCGCCTATTATGCCGCCATCCTTGAAAAACTGCTGGGAAATAAAAGTATTGATTTTGAAAGCATACTGTATGAAGAGGCCCGCAAACCCGTTCAGGTGAAAACAGAACCCCGGGAACGCATCTTCCAGGAGAAAATAAATAGACTGCTCACTGTAAACCCTGTTCTTCTCCATGGGTTTATTGAAAAGCATCTGCCCCGCCCCGATTTTATCGTGCTTTTGACAACTTCCCTGACCCCCGGGCTGCTCAATCAGATTTTATATCTGTTAAGGCCCCGGGATTTTGTCCTGATTAAACGATACACATATCTTTTGAAAAAAAGCATCCACCGCGCCTGCGGCCTCAGTGTCAGTCAGGAGATGGAAACCAATGTGTGGCAGGCACTGTTCATGGGCATGGGAGAGGAAAAACTATCCCATAGCTTTGATGAAGCTGTATTTATTCCCAGTTTTCTTGCGTATATGGCTGGGAAAATTCCTAAATATAGTTTAAAAGAATTTTTTGCCGTGATTGAAAAAGATCTGTCCCATTGCCATGTCCGTCCATTGGCCAAAGCAGAACATCTTGGGGCCATAAAGGTTTTATCCGGTCTTGACAAGTCTCCTCCCCCCATGAAAAAATCCGGGTTACCCAAAGAAAAGCCATTGCCCCCGGTGGATCCCTTACCCATGCCAAAACCCAACGATGGTAAGGATGTTATTGAAACCCTATATCCCGGCAATTGCGGACTGGTCATTGCTGCCCCCTATCTGCCCCAATTGTTCACCTCCCTGGGGCTTATGGAAAATTTACATTTTAAAAACAGCCTGGCCGCCCGCCGGGGGGTACGCTTTCTCCAGTACATGGTGGACCAGACCACGGATACCCCCTGGCCGTTGCTGGCATTTAATAGAATTTTGTGTAATGTATCCCCCAGGGCCGGGGATGCGCCTTTTCAAATAGGTCCCCATGAAAAAGAGATCATCGATGGCCTTATTCACGGGATGATTCAAAACTGGAAAGCCATCGGCAACACCTCCCTCCAGGGATTCAGGGAATCTTTTTTTTGCCGCAGGGGGGTGCTCACCCTTGATCAAAAAAATTGCTGGCATCTTGCGGTGGAACCAAAACCCTTTGACATGCTGCTGGATTCACTTCCCTGGAGTTTTTCAACCATCAAGCATCCCTGGATGGACAGGGTACTCTATGTAAAATGGAGATAAAAAAGGAGGTGTATAAATGAAAATCCACTCAGTAAAAGAACCCCAAAAATCCCGGGTAAGGGGGTCGGCAGGAATCCGGAAAAGTCAAAATCAAGCATTGGTCACCCATGGTTCTGAGCACACCCTCCAGGCCCGCCGGGTGGAAAAGATCCGAAACAGTCCCTATATGGTATCCCAGCAAAAAAAGATGGAAGGAGCAATGGGCTTTGTGGTTCAAAAAGCAAATAAGACCAATATGCCCGATGATCTTAAATCCGGCATGGAATCCTCCTTTAATCAGGATTTTTCCCATGTCCGCGTCCATGCCAACTCCTCAAAAGCCCCTGAAGTAGGCGCCATGGCCTATACCCAGGGAAGCAATATCCATTTTGCCCCCGGTCAGTTTGCTCCTGGAACCCCATCTGGCCGCCGGCTCATCGGCCATGAACTGGCCCATGTGGTCCAGCAGGGCCAGGGACGGGTAACCCCCACCACCCAGGTCAACGGCATGCCGGTCAATGACAACCCCGCCCTTGAGAAAGAGGCGGATATCCTCGGCAGCAAGGCTGCCGGGTAAAGATACCATTTTTCAGTGGGTTGGCTGAAATAAGATTTATTGGGCGGCTCCACCTATTGTCCTGGACAAGGGGGGGGGGGCTGGGATTTTTCCCGGGAACTGGATATTTTGCAGGTAAATGATCGGAGAGCTCCGGAAACTAAGTTTGAAAGTTAAAAGATTATTTTTAGCAAAGTCGATAACATCAACCACGAAAAGGTAAGGGCCGCAGATGAAATAAATTGAGTCAAAAGATAAGCAATTTCGTTCAGGTTATAAAATTTGAGGTCCTAAGAAAGGTCTGCGATATGTATGCAAAAATAGAAAAGCCAAAAGAGAACAAAAGCAGGGCGATGATACATTCAGTAGCTCAGAGGGAAAAAAGGGGACTGGGAAATTTAAAAATTAAAGATAATCGAAAAAATTCTGCTGGTGAAAAAAAAATGCTCAATATCATAAAAAATGACAATCAAAGAGAAAACATGCATGGAAATTATGCTCCTGGTTCATCAATGAAGAATCATCAATCAATACAGCGAGCGCATATAGTGAAAAAGAATATAGGGGGTGTAATACCTCACTGGGAGGTCGTATTAAAAAAAGGCACGGGAAATGAGGGTAAATGGGAACAGATAGGTTTTGCAAATCCCACTGGACTGTCTGCTACTTCTGGCTCCGCGTCAACCAAAACTAGTAGCTCAAGTTCTGGTATTGGCGGCCGTGGAATGGTACACCGGAAACCCATTAGTTCTGAAGAACCAAGGGGGTCTCGGGTACCAAAAAGAGGTGGTAGTTATGAATTGATATTTGAAGATAAAGAAAAAGGAAGCCGCGACAATATATTAGACGATCAATTGCCTGAAGATAAAAAACGGATACAATATTCAGGAACAACATATAATTGTCAGCATTTTGTGACAGATAATTGGAAGGCTGCAGGATTAAACCCAGATCCAGCGGGGAAACAATCAATTTCTAAAGGTACTGGTAAAACGGTTAACAGGGTTGCGAAATATGGGACCATAGGGACTATTTTAGGGGTAGCGGGGCTTCTTGCGGGATTAAAATACTACTCTAAGAGTCGCAAGTAATAAAGGCCGGGTGATTATTTTTCCCTCACCCGCGACTGATGAATCCATTGTCTGATTCCACAGCCGTACGTTCTTTAAGTCCCTGGTGCAAAGGTCTCAATGAATGAAGGTTTAAAACATCCACCATGGGAACTCTAAAAAGGATAGAAATATGTATGTGCAAAAAGAAAAAGAAAATAAGAGAAGAGCTATTGTTGATTCTATTATTCAGAAAACTAAAAATATCAGACAAGGCTTAGGGTTTGAGGACAATCGGCCGGAAACTGTAACTCAAAACAAAATCAGGGGAATAATAGAGAAGGAAGCAGGGGCGTTTCCCTGCCTTCAACGGGCGACCATAGTTCAAAAACCAACGGTATTAGGTATGCATCACTGGGAGCTTACATATAACGGCGACCCTGAATCCCAGGAGGCGGATGGGCAGATTGGCGTGATATCGGCCACAGAAGACAGGGAGGCAAAGGGGAGCACGGGCAAATTAAGCAAACTTCTAAAAGGAAAGGCGTTTGTGCGTGTTGCGAATCGTCATCTTTCAGGATACCAAAAAGTTGATAGTTTGGAGGACAATACCATCGACCAGGGTGTGAGAAAAATCGCGGAACGTCTTAAAGGATCATCACAACCGTTTAACCAAATAACGAACAATTGTCAGGATTTTGTTACTAAAATTTGGACCGATGCGGGGGGGGAACCCGACCCAAAACAGTACAATGAGCGAAATAAAATTTTAAATGAATTTACACGTTCGCCAACACCGGAGGAAGTGGCACAAAATATGGCTGATATGTATTTGTATATGTAGGTTCTTTTTTGCGTTCATGGAGACTGCCTAAAAAAGGATGGTTCAATGGGGAAGACTAAAATATTTATTTGTTTGTTGGTGGCCATAATTATGGTTGCCGGAGGCATATTTTCTATCCTGCCTGCGTTTGGAAAGGATTTCCCGGCCGGGAACAAAGAAAAATCAGAGACCGTCAATACCGGCATCAGCCCCATCAGCCCCATCAGCCCCATCAGCCCCATCAGCACCATCAGCACCGGACAGGAGAAGAGTACTGGAACCTCTTCCAAAACAGCAATTATTCCAGAAACCTCCCAAAAACCCAGACTGGTCTGGCAGGCTGATGACTGTGGCTGCACCCCGATTCAGCCGGAAAGAAAACTAGGCCTGACAAAGATTACCTATGGATTCTATCATGGGCAAATGAAAGTCCAGGAAAATAAAAAAAAAAACATTGCCGTTGCAAAGATAAAATTCAGCCGACTGAATCGGGTCGGGTATGCTTCCCTGGTCTATGACATGGAAAAAGGGTTTATAAATGATGAGGAATGGGAAAACAATGGATTTGTAAAAGATGCCCTCCGGTACAACAGTCGGGTGGATCTTGTGGTGGCATTCTCCAAGGGTACTAAGACCTTGTTTTTAGAGAAATCCAAGCCCCGGACCCTGGCCCGGAAGATCGAAGGGCTTATTAAAAAGTATGGCGGCAGCGGGGTGACCATTGATTTTAGAAATACCCCAGAGCTGAATCCGGAAATTGTATACGGCTTTGTTTCGGTTCTCAGGGAAAAGCTGAATAGAATCGATAAGCAGAATTATCTGAACCTTTTTTTTGAGTTTGATGAAACAGCAAAGGACAGGGAATTTAAAACACTCTCCCTGGACCAGATCGGAAATATGATGGATCTTATGGATCTTTTCCTTGTGATGATGCCCAGGACAAATGGTAAGAAAGATCCTGCCGAGCCCGATTCCAGCTTTTTAACCCTATCAGACCTGCTGGACCGATACGGGATTAAAACCAAGAATAATGGGTTGAAAGACAAAACCCTGCCTGTTTTTTTTACGGACAATGAAAAGAATGAAACGTTTTTTAAGCAGATTCTTTCGGTGGGGTACGGGGGGATCGGGCTATGGCCGGACAATAGCCTGGCAGACCAGGAGACACAATTTATCGGACTTGTATTTAACAGTGATCTGCCTCGCGCACAAATGGAAGATATCAAAAGGATTCTTTATAAATTTTGTCCGGATTGCTGCAAATGGATCTGCCCCAACTGGAAGGTTTTGATGGTCGTCTTCCTGATATTAGGGTTGCCCCTTATCCTTTACGGCATATTGGCATGCTTTTTCTGCGAATTACGGTCTTTTGCCGCAACCCATGCCATCTGGTTTGTTGGAATTGTTCTTGGGGCCTTAGGTCTTGGGGCAGGTCTTATTTTATGCGTACCTTTATTGCAGGGTATGCGGACCATGGCCATTATCATTCTGGCCCTTGTGGGTGTGGCATTTATTATCATGGAATTTATCAGGAAACGGCAGGAAGCCAAATTTCCATGAATTTAAACATTAAAAGGAGAATCCATGAAAACGGCAATGAGAAAATCAGATTCCGAAATCAGGACCCTGGCAAGGAAAACAGGCCCTGCCCAGCAAAAAAGCGGTAATGGATTGCAGATCAATGATAACCGGCCGGTATCCATTGCCCAGATGAAATTTATAGAAAGCCTCCAGAAAAAAGAGGGGCTCCAGCGGCAACCGGGACCTGAAGAAGAAGAACTGTCTGTATGATAACCTGATTCCGGGAAAACCCTCCATGACCCCTGGTGATAAAAATGCCCAAACCCTGGAAAAGGAACTTACCTGGTTCCAGCAGATTCTGGATATCCGTATCCAGATTTATTTTGAGCAGGACTGTGAGTTCGCTTCCATTGAAGATGCCCCGGCCCCTGATCTTGGAGGGGATGCCTCTTTATATGCCCGGACCATAAAAGAATTTACCATGTCAGATGGGGAAAGAATCGTTCTTTTGCTGGCCCTTATCCCCCATGTAAGGCCCCGGGTGCTGGATACGTTTTTTATTGACAATCAAAATTTCAAACGTCCCTTTACCGAGTTTGGCGGGTGGAAGGGCAATACACACAGCGGATTCTTGCCCACAGGTGAAACGGTCTCCTTTATCCTTGCAGCCAACAGTCTTAAAAAAAGGTTTGAGGTCACCCAATTGTTTGGGACAGATCATTTTTTTGCAAAAAAGAATATCCTCAGGCTGGAAAACCAGGGAAACAGCGAACCCATGCTCAGCGGCCAGCTTGTCATATCCATTGATTTTCTTAACCTGTTTACCACGGGCATAACCCACAAACCGGACTATAACATCAATTTTCCGGCCAAACGGATCACTACCCGCCTTGAATGGAAGGATCTGGTTTTGGCTCCTGAAGTCTTTGATGAAATTGAAATCATAAACAGCTGGATCAGATATGGAAAAACCATTCTGGAAACCTGGGGGTTTGATCGGGTCGTCAAACCAGGGTACAGAAGCCTTTTTTACGGACCTTCGGGAACCGGGAAAACCCTGACGGCAAGTTTAATCGGTAAACGGACTAGGGCAGATGTTTACAGGATAGACCTTTCCATGGTGGTTTCAAAGTATATTGGGGAGACAGAGAAAAATCTTGCAAATGTATTTGACCAGGCTGAAAAAAAGGATTGGATCCTTTTCTTTGATGAGGCAGATGCCCTGTTCGGCAAAAGAACCCAGACATCCAATTCCAATGATCGCCATGCCAATCAGGAAATTTCATATCTTCTTCAACGGGTGGAGGATTATCCCGGGGTGGTCATCCTTGCCACCAACCTTAAAGCCAATATTGATGAAGCCTTTGCCAGGAGGTTCCAGTCGGTTGTTTATTTTCCCATGCCAGCTCCGGAATTGCGTTACACTCTGTGGAAAAATTACCTGAATAATCATTTTGACCCTGATCAGGGAGGGATGCTTGAAGAGCTTGCCCAAAAATACGAGATGTCCGGCGGTGCCATTATTAATGTGGTCAGGTATGGGGCTGTAAGGGCGTTGCAGGAAAAAAGAGAATCGATCCTAGGCGATGATCTTGTCTGCGGTATTGCAAAGGAGTTGATAAAGGAAGGTAAAACCCTGCAAGAATAATAGTTTTAGATATTTTACGGCATTAAAGGCAGGATGAACTCGTCCTGTCTTTTTTTGTTTGGTGGGGAAAAAATTCATATCCGCCCTGGGAGCGCTTTCAAAACTTGGCTCAATTGTCTTATGATTTTTCCAGGCAGTATTAATTTTATTTTGAAGCCATTTAAGAATTTTATCTGCTTCATCTTCGTCCTTAAGTGCATTGACGGCAATCTTACGGGCATGCATTTGGATCTAAAAATTTCCTTGGTATAACCTGACAGCAACATATACGTATCTTCCCTCTTTTAACTTATTTTTCCCCGGTAGTTGAACAGCTTTTCCCAGGGCCTAGTGTCAGATCAGATTTTTCCATGGAGGACAAGGCGTTCAACTTTCAATGGGCAGGGGGATAACCCTGGCTTGGAATATTGGCAAAACCTTGTTGTTGTGATAGACTTTTCCATTAAATCTTACTATAGGGATTTTGATTCAATATGAGCTGGAAAAATTATCTGCATAGGCTTTGGTCCGGTATGGAAACCAGGATTATGCCGACAGGGATTCAAAAAAGCGAAAGCCTGTTGTATTGGAGAACTAAAATTCTGTCCACCATGCTGCTTGCCGGTTTTGTAATGGGAATTTTTGTGATGATTCCAGTGATTTCCCTGGCCATTGAAGAACAGCTCTGGTTTCTCTTGGCGTCAGATATTATTATCCTGGGTTTGGGATTGATTCTCCTGTTTTCCCCGCAACTTAGTTTTACCCTCCGGGCCGTGGCTGTTCTGGCGATGATTTACGGGATCGGCCTGGTGATTATTTTCAATATAGGCGTTACCCTTGGCGGGCCGGCATGGCTCTTTTGTTTTGCCGTTCTTGCCGGGGTGTTGCTGGGTTCCAGGGCGGCTGTAATTGCCCTCTTGATCAATACAGTCACCTTTGTTTTCATTGGGTCTCTTTTGACCGGTAAGCCCTGGGGAATCTCTTCACAACCGTTTTATTCGGACAAGTTAATAATTGTGGCAGTTGTCAATTTTCTCTTTCTCAATGCCCTGGCTTCCATTTCCGTTTCTGTATTGGTCAAAGGTCTGACCCGATCCCATGAAAAAGAAAAACAATTGATAAATACCCTAAGGGAAAAACATCTGATGCTGGAAGCAGAAATCAGTGAACGAACGCAATCAGATGCGGCTCTGGTGGAAAGCGAGGAAAAGTATCGAAATATTCTTGCAAACATAGAAGACGGATATTTTGAAGTGGATCTTCGGGGGAATCTGACATTTTTCAACGCTGCCCTGTGCCGGATACTCTGTTATACCAGGGATGAACTGACCGGGATGAATAACACAGATTTTATGGACAGGGTAAGCGCAGGAAAGATTTACAAGGCCTTTAAACAGGTTTACCAGACAGGGTCCCCCACCCGGGCCATTGACTGGCAGTTGATTCGGAAAGACGGGTCCCGGTGTTACATAGAAATGGTGGTGTCCCTGATTAGGGATATTGACAAAAACGGCATCGGGTTCAGGGGGATTGCAAGGGATGTATCCCACAGAAAACGCCTGGA
>PIVS01000655.1 GCA_003353855.1 Desulfobacteraceae bacterium | reverse complement strand
ATATTTCAGAATCAACAGTGTTAACTCTTGCAAAAACACTCCATTTAAACTTAAGGTTGCGTTTTTCAATCTCAATGCAAAATTCACGGACACGTTTTTTATTTGCTGTGAACAGGTCATCTGCAATGTTAATTATTTCAAATCCGTAGGATAGAATATCTTCTATTTCATCAACAACAAGCCTGGTTGATCTATGTCTGACCTTGAATCCAACCATTTTTCTTCCGAGGCAGAATATGCACTTATTGGGGCAACCATGACTTGTTATTATGCTCACAGGAAAACCGAGTGCCTGATATCTTGACATTGGAAGCAGGAAGCGCGAGGGCACAGGTAGAGTGTCAAGATCGTCTATTAATGGTCTCTCATCGGTTAAAACAATTTCGTTATTGTTACGGAAGGCAATTCCGTTGATACTACTCCATTTTTTTTTATCGTTTAAGACGGGAATAAGCTCCTGAAGAGTTTCTTCAGCTTCGCCTTGCTGTATTGTCGTACAATATAGTCAAAAATTCTAACCTCTGCCCCTGCTTTTTCACATGCTGCAGCAACGTAGCATAGACCAAGGGGAGGGGATGGAGCTTCTTCAAGTGGATATGGTGGAGCAATTAAGGCTATTTTCATATTATTTATGATACAAGTTTTTTATACTTGATTCCCTGCGTGAATGATTAAAATAATTTTTCTATCTGAATTTGTTGAAAATAAATTTAGGTAAAGATTATTTAGTGGCTGACCGAAAACCCGTTTTTGGATGAAAACTTGCCCATACGCAAGACGCAAAAAAGTTTGAAACTGGAGTCTACTATTGTACATGAGGCCCGATCCTATTAGGGAACTTTGATTATTTCTTTGTAGTGCGAACGAAGCAAATATCAATAAACCCTGCGATTGGGCAAAAAAAAGATTTGTAAGGTTTCAAAACCATAGCAGAAGCATAGACAAACTTCCAAAATGAAGGATCTCTTTTATGCTGAAAATCAGTCATAATCGTATCTCTAATTAAAGTTATTCCATACACTTTTCCAGAGAATGGCAATATTTAACACCGCATCATGCATTGCCATTCGATTAAAATCGACCAACAAGTTATCATCGCCATCGTTACTTTTAAATACTTTTTTAAAACTTGTTTTTTTTGTTGAATCATAAGAGATAGAACTTGGTGGCATTAAAACTGCGGCTACGGCAAAAGATGCTCTGCAAATATTAATGATTTCCAACCACGGATCTTTTGCCTGCAGGTCGGGAACGTTATTAGAAAACTCGATATCAAATTTATTATCAATTACCCTTGATTCTATTAACACCTTGGTTGGTGTGTCATTATTTTTAAGATAGTTGGTTTTTTTAAAATAAGTTCCAACAACTTTGGACCATCCTGCTTCCATTTCTTTATGCAAACCGTTGTTGTAAGCGGAGAGTCTTCTTGCATCGCAGTGACAGGGCCGACAAGAATCGGCTACAAAATGGTTGAGCATAAAACAATACATGGCAACTTCTTCCATTCGTGATCTGGCATTTATATCAAGCTTATTTGAAAACTTGATAGTTCCCGGCACAAGAGCAGCTATTTCTTATCGCCAAGAATCAATTGATCGATTAAAGTTGTGCTTAGAGCCATTGAGCGATTCGCAAGATGCTGGCCGGGGGTTGGTTCTGCTTTATAGGGTGTATTCCACCACTCAGCACCCAATACAGAATCTCGATCACTAAGAAATTCACAAACCTTACGTTCTTGACCTAACTGGTCAATCAATTCTTTTCTTTTTTTTATGAATCTTGTCCTATTGTTTCCTTGGTAGGGCTTCATTTTTAAAATATGATTGTCTATATCTCCACTTCCCTTTTTCGTATCTTGCAAATCAGGAATCCAGCATCCAATAGCTGCCCCTTTTACATTATCTTTCAGTATTTTAACTAATCCCTTTGGACCATTAGAATCCTCCAATAAAGCTATAGCTCTTATCGCAAGCCAGGTATGTGTTCTTTGATTCATTTGTTCCTCCTAAAAAAAGTTAATAAATAAAAAAAAGCTGAATAATTAAATTTTGAATGATTTCTTATACTATTGTTGACAAAAAGTAGAAACCTGTTCTATTTCTGTTAAGAAATCATAGAAAGGTAGTTGATACGATGAAAGATTCACTGAAGCCAAAATTTGGTCTTTTCACGGCTCTTGCCATGGTTGTAGGTAGCGTTGTTGGCATTGGCATTTATTTTAAGGTCACCCCCGTACTGACCAATACCGGAGGATCTGAGTCTTTTGCTCTTATCGCCTGGATCAGTGGCGCGATTCTGACCATCATTGCCGGGGTGGTGGTTTCGGAACTGGCCAGTATGACACATAATACCGGTGGGTTGCAGTCCTTCGGGGATCAGACCTGGGGCGAGGCATTCGGTTTTGTGATTGGCTGGTGTCAATCCATCCTTTATATCCCATATTTACCACGTAAACAGGTTAAGCAGCCGTAGTCATTGACGTCCCGTTTTTTTTCGTAGACGTAATTTCTGCTGAGAAATAAACTTTTCAGTTCTTTATGATATCAAGCGCAAG
>PIVS01000142.1 GCA_003353855.1 Desulfobacteraceae bacterium | reverse complement strand
GAAAAAGCTTTATGGAAAGGGACAATGAACTTAAATCCTTTGGAAAGTATGAAAAAGTAATTTTGTGGTTTGAACATGATCTTTATGACCAGCTGCAGATATTGCAAGTTTTGGATTGGCTTCATTCAAATCCGGTAAACGGGGTTGCGCTGTCAATAATTTGTACGGAAAAATATTTGGGTCTGCTTTCGCCCGATGAAATGAAAGGCTTGATGAAATATGAAGAACCCATTACAGATAGCCAGTTGATACTATCCGCCAAGGCCTGGTCTGCCTTTCGATCAGATTCCCCTGAAAAATGGGTTGGCTTGCTAAATACGGATACCTCTGCATTGCCATTTTTAAAGGGTGCCGTTGTCAGGATGTTGGAAGAATATCCAAGTTGTTCAAATGGTTTGTCCCGAACTGCTCAACAAGCCTTAAAAATAATAGCAGCGGGTGAAAATCGTCCTGGAAGCGTATTTGCCCGTTCTCAAGACTCAGAAGAGCGAATGTTTCTGGGAGATTCCAGCTTCTGGGTTATCCTTCAACTCTTTTTAGAATCAAGCCCGCCATTGCTATCTCTTGCCGGGGGCAAGAAATTGACCCTGCCAACCGGTCCTGACCAGGAATTGACGATTACGCCAACAGGCAGAGATGTATTGGCTGGTAAAACAAGCTGGCTTGAAATTGCAGAGATAGAACGCTGGGTTGGGGGCGTCCATTTATGGCCGGGTAATATTTGGTGCTGGGATTCAGGTTCCGGCTTACTATCAAAAAGAGCATCAGAGAATTAAAGGTATTAAATTTTGTAAAAAAAGATGAAAGCAAGCTTTTGAAAGGAAATATATTATGGGTGCTGAGGTATTGGGCATTTCCGGAAGTCCTGTAAAAAACAGTAATACTGACCGGCTTGTGAAGGCTATCATGATGGCCGTGGGGCGTGAATCTGAATTTGTAAAATTGAGTGATATGAATGTCAGGCCCTGTATGGCCTGCAAAAAATGTGTGCCCGACAATATCTGCAAGATAGAAGATGATTTTCAGGGATTGGCGGAAAAGATCAAGTCTGCCAAGGTTTTGATCCTTGGGGCTTATACTCCCTATGGCCAGATAGACGGGTTTACCAAAGCGCTTCTTGAGCGGTTCTGGTCCCTGAGACATGTCAATAATCTGCTTAAAGGGAAACTATGTGCAACGGTTTTGACCTGCCTGGTCCCTGATATGATGGTTTCTGTGAATAAGGCATTGGCAGCAGAACTTACAACCTATGAACAGATGGAACTCATGGGGCAGTTGATGGTCCAGGGAAATCTTCCCTGCCTCACCTGTGGCAAGGGGGATGACTGCCGGATGAGCGGGGTGGGGATGATGTATGGTCCCGATGCCAGGGTGTCTGATTACGGGTATTCACGGGTTGAAGATCAGACAGAGGGATGGGAAGAGGCGATCCTTATCGGTCACAGGATCGCCAAGCGGCTGGATTCCGATGCCCCTATAAATGAATAAAAGAGACGGGCGGGGTGGTGCTTTCCAGCCCTTCCTCGATGAGATCCAGGACCCTGGTCTTTTCTTCGGGAAATTTATATCCTTCGTAATCATGGGTGAACAGAATACGGCCCCGGGGATTTCTCCAATTGTTTCCTGCATGGTCGAAGCAGACCCTGGAGGTTACCTCAAGTGCTGTGATCATTTGTTTTAGTTCCGCCAATTGTTCCCCTGGTGAGAGGATGTGTACCTCTCCTGCCTTGATCCGGGCGTGGAGCGGGGTGCCGGCAATGGCCCGAAAGGGCCGTGACCGGATGTAGTGGGGGTTGACGGCATTGAGTACCCGGGCGGTGTTTTCTGCATGGGCCCGGGTCATTTCCCTTCCCCCAAGGCCGGGCATCCAATATTCCGAGACCTGGAATCCGGCTTCCATGGCCTTTCTACCACCCTGGATCTGTCCTTCCGAGGTCACCCCTTTTTTGATTGCTTTTAACAATTTATCATCCCCGGTTTCCAACCCCAGGTGGAGCCGGTCCAGTCCGGCTTTTCTGATGGACACAAGGTTCCTGGATGATTTTTGCACAAGGGTTCTGGCCCGGGCATAGGTGGTGACCCTGTTGATGGAGGGGAAGGTGGTTCTCAGGTGGTTCAGGGCCTCCAGGAGATCCGGAGTTTTCATGATCATGCTGTTTCCATCCTGGATAAATGCGGTTTTCCCTTGAACCATCAGCCAGTGGGCCAGCATGGGAAATCCATCATGGTTATTGAGTTCCGGAACTTTTTCCATGAGGGTGATGGCTGAATCCCGGGTGATTTTTCCCCCATGACCCAGGGCAATGGAGGTAGATTTTAAATCCCTGGCAAGCATGGCCATGGCATCGATGTCTCCTTTGATCTCCCGGAGGGGGCGGAGCTGGAATTTTTTGGTTTTGTACATGGTGCAAAAGGTGCAGTGATTCCAGGGACAGTTCCGGGTGAAACGGAGGAGCAATGAGGCGCTGCCTCCTTCACTGGGCGGCCGGTATATGCCGGTTTCAAAAGCGTAGTTTTTAATATTCATAATAGGTTATTCCATAACATATACAGATAAATAGGACAAATAAAAGGGCAATATTGTAGGTTCGCTCCTAACTTTACTTTTGATCTGACATGCTTATGATATTGCAAATAGTGAGTCAGATAAAGCAATGAACTATAAGGAGCCATCCTGATAAAATATGAAAAATAATAGCTATCCAGCCGAATACGATGGGGAAATATCAGATCCATTTCCCCTGGACACTTATTCTGAAGAACAGGTGTCCGACCCGGAAATCCTGGAAATCCAGCCCTCCCATACCAAGGAACTGGATCGGATAATTGTCAAAGGTGCCAAGGAGCATAATCTCAAAGATATTGATGTGGAGATCCCCAAAAAGAAATTGGTGGTCTTTACCGGGGTGTCGGGATCGGGAAAATCCAGCCTGGCCTTTGATACTATATTTGCCGAGGGTCAGCGCCGGTATGTGGAGTCCCTGTCTTCCTATGCCCGGCAGTTCATCGGGCAGATGGAAAAGCCTAAATATGATACCATCCGGGGGCTATCCCCCACCATTGCCATTGAGCAGAAGGCTGCCAGTAAAAATCCAAGGTCCACCGTGGGCACGATTACTGAGATTTATGATTATCTGAGGGTTCTGTTTGCCCGGGTGGGCACCCAGTATTGTTATAAGTGCGGGGAAAAGGTGGGCCGGGGCCATGCCCAGTCCATGGTCTCCCAGATCACCTCCTTGCCCGCCTCCTCTAAAGTGCTTATTCTGGCTCCCATTGTGGAGAACCGGAAGGGAGAACATCGGGAGCGGCTGGATGAATTGAAAAAAGGCGGGTATGCCCGGGTCCGGGTGGACGGGGTGGTACAGAAGCTTGAGAATGTCCAGTCCCTGGCCCGGAACAAGAAACATCATATTGAGGTGGTGGTGGACCGTCTGGTGATACAACGGGATACCAAATTTGAAAAACGTCTCACCGATTCAGTGGAAAATGCCCTTAGGCTGGGACATGGCCAGATAATTGTTCACATGGTGGGCAGGGAAGATTTGAAAATGAGTGAGGCCCGTTCTTGTTGCGGTATTGCCTATCCAGAGCTCATCCCCCAGATTTTTTCTTTTAACTCTCCCCTGGGCATGTGTCCGGACTGCAACGGTATCGGGACCCTTTTGGCCATAGATCCGGACAAGGTGGTCCCGGACAAAGATTTAAGCATCCGCCAGGGGGCGGTGGTCCCCTGGAAAAATTATTTTCTTAAAAATCCCCGGTACCAGAACGACAATTCCTGGGGCATGGGCCAGCTTCTGGCCATGGAGGAACAATGGGGAATAGATTTTGATACCCCCTGGAAGAAGTTGCCCAAAAAACAGCAGCGTCTTCTGCTCTACGGCTCCAAGAGCAAGGAGATGCGGGTGAACTGGAATTCAGCCAAGATCCAGGCCGAGTTTACCCGGACCCATGAAGGGCTCATCCACACCCTGATGCGGCGGTATCGGAACACCCAGTCCGAGGGACAAAAAAAGCATTATGCCGGTTTCATGACCTCCAGCACATGTACCAGCTGCCAGGGTAAACGGCTCAAGGAGGAGGTTCTCCATGTTCTGATCCGGGAAAAATCCATCATTGACCTCACCGGGATGACGGTGAAGGATGCCCATAAGTTTGTGGGTTCCCTGGATCTTGGTGGTAATAAAAAACTTATTGCCGAAGAGCTGCTCAAGGAGATCTCCGATCGGCTGGGGTTTTTGGTCAATGTGGGTCTGGACTACCTTTCCCTGGACCGCAGCGGCCCCACCCTTTCCGGTGGGGAATCCCAGCGTATCCGCCTGGCCTCCCAGGTGGGCAGTGAACTTACCGGGGTGTTGTATATCCTGGATGAACCCTCCATCGGTCTCCACCAGCGTGATAATATCAAGCTCTTATCCACTCTCCAGCATCTTCGGGATATCGGCAATACCCTGATCATTGTGGAACATGACCAGGAAACCATGGAAAAATCCGACTGGATTGTGGATATCGGCCCGGGAGCAGGGCATCTGGGAGGCCAGATCGTGGCCCAGGGAACCCCCGGGCAGATTATGGCCAATCCAGCTTCCATCACGGGATCTTTCCTCACGGGCAAAGAGCAGATTGAGGTCCCTGAAAAACGCAGAGCCCATGTGGATAAAGGCAAAAAATGGATTTCCATTGTCAGGGCATCGGAAAATAATCTCAAAAATGTGACGGCCAAAATTCCCATTGGACTTCTGGTGGCGGTCACCGGGGTCTCAGGGGCCGGTAAATCCACCTTGATCAACCAGATCCTTTACCCGGCCCTGTCCGTGGCCCTCCACAATTCCCAGCTCAGTGTGGGGGCCCATGAAAAGATCAGCGGGCTCTCCCATATTGATAAAATCATCAATATTGATCAAAAGCCCATCGGCCGGACCCCGAGGAGCAATCCTGCCACCTACACCAAGGTATTTGACCATGTCCGGGACTTTTTTGCCATGCTTCCGGAATCCAAGGCAAGGGGATACAAAAAAGGGCGGTATTCCTTTAATGTAAAGGGGGGGCGATGCGAAGCCTGCGGAGGAGACGGGTATATAAAGGTGGAAATGCATTTTCTGGCGGATGTGTTTGTCCCCTGTGAGGTCTGCTCCGGGAAACGGTTTAACCGGTCCACCCTGGAAATCGCCTACAAGGACCATTCCATTGCTGATGTTCTGGATCTTTCCGTTGTCCAGGCCAGGGAATTGTTTAAAAACCATCCCAGGATTTCTCATATATTGGATACCCTCATGGATGTGGGACTTTCCTATATCAAACTGGGTCAGGCCGCCACCACCCTTTCCGGGGGAGAGGCTCAGCGCATCAAACTGGCCCGGGAACTGGCCAAACGGGGAACAGGGGAAACCCTGTACATCCTGGATGAACCCACCACAGGGCTCCATTTTCAGGATGTGAGGATGCTGTTAACCGTGCTCCAGCGCCTGACAGATGCCGGGAATACAGTGATTATCATCGAGCATAATCTGGATGTGATCAAGACCTGCGACTGGGTCATTGACCTGGGGCCCGAAGGGGGCAGCAGCGGCGGGGAGATCATTGCAGCCGGGCCGCCGGAAAAGGTTGCCCGTTCTAAAAAGAGCCATACCGGCCGGTATTTGAAGGAGGTTCTCAGGAAATAGGGAACGTTATTGACAAAAAGGAGGTTCCCATCTTACTGTCTGACCCGGTTTGCATCACCGGCATCAGGGGGCAGGACGTGGTGGGCCGGATGATGAAGTGGAAGCTGAACTGCGGCAGCTCCCGGGCTTCCTGGGCGAGGCTGGCAGGATTGTCCTACGTTCCAAAAAAATTCCGTGAAGATCTCTATTTCCGTCTCAACGTGGTTAATATCCTTGTTCCACAGATGCGGGAACGGCCCGAATCCATGCACGGAACGGGTTCTCCCCAGGTCCAGCGTATTGTGATTTCCCGTCAGGTTAACCTTGGGAGCAAGCAGAAGCTGGCCTGGAAACTCTGTGGCATTGATCCCAAGCATTGAAACTCAATTGAAAGATCATCGAATCTAAAAGGAGCAGATCACTATGAATTGGAAAGCTCATTACGAATCCAGGCAGGTCGGCCTGGATGAGGCCGCGGCCTTGGTCAAATCCGGAGACAGGGTGGTGGCGGCGCATGCCTGCGGCTCACCTGAACCTGTGCTCGAGGCCCTGGTCAAACGGGCCAAGGAGTTAGAGCAGGTGGAAATTGTTCACATGGTTTCCATGGGGGAAAGCCCCTATTGTCAACCAGAGTATGTTGGATCCTTCCGCCATAACTCATTGTTTGCCGGCGGCAACACCCGTGGAGCCATCGCCGATGGCCGGGCAGACTATACCCCTTGTTTTTTTTCGGAAATTCCCTGGCTGTTCCGTGACAAGGTGCTGCCTGTGGATGTGGCCATGATCACCGTGTCTCCGCCGGACAAGGTCGGGAATGTCTCCCTGGGTGTTTCCGTGGATTACACCCGCCAGGCAGCCCTGAGCGCCAAAAAGGTAATTGCCGAGGTCACGCCCCATATGCCCAGGACCTTTGGCAATGCAAGCCTCCATGTCAGTCAGATTGATTGTTTTGTGCTGAGCCAAAGACCCATTATCGAGATGAAAAGCCCTGTTATCGGTGATCTGGAGCAGGCTATCGGGTCCCATGCCGCCCAATTGATCCGGGACGGTGACTGTCTTCAATTGGGTATAGGTGCCATTCCCGATGCAACCTTGTCCTGTCTCAATGATAAAAAAGATCTGGGAATTCACTCGGAGATGGTATCAGACGGGGTGATGTGTCTGGTGGAAAAAGGGGTGATCACCGGCCGTCGCAAGAACCTGCACACCTCCAAGATCATCATCACCTTTGCCATGGGTACCCGCAAATTTTACCAGTGGCTGGACAACAACTCCATGATCGAGTGCCATCCGGTAGACTACACCAACAACCCGTTCATCATCGCCCGGAACGACAACATGGTCTCCATAAATTCGGCCATTGCAGTGGATCTTTTCGGCCAGGTGGCGGCCGATACCATGGGGTCCCGGCAGTTCAGCGGCGTGGGCGGCCAGGTGGATTTTATCCGGGGGGCCCGGCGGTCCAGGGGGGGGCGGAGTATCATTGCCATGCCGGCCACTGCAGCCAGGGGCAAGGTATCCCGGATCGTAGCCACCCTGGCACCCGGCCAGGCTGTAACCACCTCCCGCAATGATGTGGACTACGTGGTTACCGAACACGGCATTGCCCATCTGAGGGGGAAAACCGTTAAAGAGCGTGCAAAGGCCCTGGTGGAGATTGCCGCACCGGAATTTCAAGAAGAATTGCAAAGGAACTGGAAGGCGTCCATCCAGGGATGGTCATAAGCCGCCTTAATATTTCCGGACCGGCCTGGATGCGGGGCTATTTTTTAGTAACCTGAAGCCTAAATTAACCTTAGCATCAAGGAGAATTCCATGAAGGCTGGAAGCAGTTTAAACAGGTGCCGGAACAGGAAAAGAGATCACTGATTGCTCACAGAATAATCCCCACTGGTCTTTTACCGGTTTTGATCCGGCAGAGCCCATGCTTTCAATAGCTCGGAAAAAAGTGGCAATAGCTTCTCTGGAGAACAAAATATCTCTTGTCCATGGCTTAATTGATAATGTGGCAGAAAACAACTTTGACGCAGCAACCTCTATTCTGGTAATGCATTTTCTCCCGGATGACGGTACAAAATTAAATTTCATAAAAGGCATTGCCGATAAATTAAAGCCCGGGGCTCCCATCGTTCTTGTTGACATTGAAGGAGAGATTGGTTCAGATGAATATAATACTCTCAATAATGCATGGAAAAATCAGCAGATATTTAAAAGGGATGATGAGGATAAAGTTAATGAAGAATTTGAATTGAGGGAGAAAGAGGTTCATTTTATACCTCAAAAACGTCTGGAATCACTCCTGGAAGAAGGGGGGTTTATTAGAATTTGTAAACAAAAGGCGGCTTCCCCCGGGGGGGAGGCCGCCTTTTGTTTAAACGGAACTAAGGGTCTGTTGGCTATAGTCTTTCAAAAATAGCTGCAGCACCCATGCCGCCGCCGATACACATGGAAACGATTCCATAGCGGCCATTTACCTCTTTGAGGTTGGCAAGGCAGGTGGCAGTAAGTTTTGCACCGGTGCATCCCAGAGGATGACCCAGGGCAATGGCACCGCCGTGGATATTGATTCTGTCCATATATTTCTCAAGATCCAGCTCTCTGATGGAGTAGATGGCCTGGGAAGCAAAGGCTTCATTGATCTCATAGATATCGATGTCATCAATGGTGAGTCCTGCCTGTTCCAGGGCTGCGGGAATTGCATATCTGGGGCCAACGCCCATCTCATCGGATTTACAGCCCACGGTGGCATAGGTCACCAGGCGTCCGATGGGTGTAAGTCCCAGTTCATCACATTTCTCCTTGGATGCGATGATGGTGGCGGCTGCGCCGTCGGTTGTCTGGGATGAGTTGGCTGCTGTTACAGATCCAACAGCCGAGAACACGGTTCTCAGCTTGCCAAGGCCTTCAACGGTTGAGGCACGGATGCCGTCATCGTGTTCCACCATGAAGGATTCTTTTTTATAGGTGCCGTCTGCCTGTTTTACAAATTTATAGGCAGGGGTGGGAACAATTTCAGTGAACAGTCCTGCATCTCTGGCAGCAACGGCTTTGGCCTGGGAATCGGCTGCAAATTTATCCTGGTCTTCCCTGGAAACATTGTATCTTTGGGCCACATTTTCTGCTGTAATGCCCATGGAAATGTAGTTTTCAGGGTTGGTTTTGGAAAATTCAGGATGGGGGCGGGGGCAATTGCCTCCCATGGGAACAAAGGTCATGGATTCGCAGCCGGCACCCATGGTGACTTCTGACCAGCCCATCTGTACCCGGGCAGATGCCAGGGCAATGGCTTCAAGACCCGAGGCGCAGAAGCGGTTAACAACCGCACCGGAAACTTTCTCGGGAAAACCTGCCATTTGATTGGCAATACGGCCCAGGTTCAGTCCCTGTTCACCTTCGGGGAAGGCACAGCCCAACATCACGTCATCCAGATCTTCCGGGGACAGGTTCGGGGTTCTTTCAACGGCTTCTTTCATGATAAATGAAGCAAGCTCTTCGGGTCTGGTCTGATTGAACAGACCTCTTTTTTGTTTACAGCCCGGCGTCCGGACCGATTGTACGATATATGCATCTCTCATGATAGCATTCTCCTTTAGTTTCTGAGCGCTTAGTTTCTGAGCGGTTTGCCGGTTTTCAGCATGTGGTCAATCCTTGCAACGGTCAACTCTTCTTTACAGAAATCAACAAAGGCTTCCCGTTCAAGTTTCAAGATGGTATCTTCATCCACTTCGCTGCCGGATTTTACATCACCGCCACTCATAACAAATGCAATCCGTTTGATAAGGAAGGCATCGTGTTCGCTCAAAAATTTACCATTGAGCATGTTGAAAATCTCTGCATTGACCATTCCCTGTCCTGCATTACCCATGACAATCAGGGGCTGTTTGGTCGGGGGAACATATCCGTCATCCACCATCTTCAACACTTCTTTCTTGGCTTCGCCGATGAGGTTGTCACGGTTGAAGACAATCCGATCAGCAAGACCAAGGAACCCATTGCCCTGGGCCTGGGCAGCTGACATGGAAACTGCTGCCATGGCAACTTTCATGACGGCAGGTATGAACAGCTTGGCAAGATCCATATCCTTGGCTGTTTTGCCGGGAAGGGCGTTGATATATTTTTTCCAGAGGTTCATGCAGCCGCCGCCAGCAGGCAGAAGGCCCACGCCGATTTCCACCAGACCCATGTAGAGTTCCGAGTGGGCCACCATTCTGTCGGCGCCCAGGCAGGTTTCGCATCCGCCGCCCAGAACCATTCCATAGGGGGCTGCCACAACCGGGAAGGCAGAATATTTGGTTGCCTGGATTCCGTCCTGGCCTTTTTTGATGAAGGCTTCAATCTCTGCATATTTTTTGTCATGGCAGAGCTTGGAAACCTGGGACAGATCCGCACCGGCGGAAAAGGCGCCGGGCATTCCGCCGGCTTCATTTCCGATGACAAGTCCTGCACCGTTTTTATCAACATAGGCAAGGGCTTCACCAATGGTGTCAACCATCTCGGCATTCAGGGCATTCATCTTGGTATGGAATTCAATACAGAATACATCATTTCCGATATCCACCAGGCTGGCCGAAGCATTTTCCAATACTGTCTTGTTGTTGCCCTTGGCAGCAGCAATGGAGACCATGGATTTGGAAACCGGAACCGCTTTGTACTCAGCAGCAGCGAAGTCATAAAAATACTTAACGCCGTTTTCAAGTTTGTAGAAACTTTGTACACCCTTGTCCAGCATGCCGAGAACATTGGCAGGGACATCAAGGTTTTCTGATTTCATTCTTTCCACTGCATCGGCGACTCCGTAGGCATCCCATGCTTCAAAGGGACCCATCTCAAAATTGTAACCCCATTTCATGGAGTTGTCGATTTCAACGATGGTGTCGGCTATCTCGGGAACACGGTTGGCTGCATATTGG
>PIVS01001170.1 GCA_003353855.1 Desulfobacteraceae bacterium | reverse complement strand
GGCAGGTCATAGATGTTTTTGTCCATGGGATCGCCGGGATCAATTTTGTTCTGGATACCGTCGATCATGGCCATGGCAATGGCGGAAAAGGCCAGGTAGCCGTTGGCAGACGGATCAGGGGTCCTGAATTCAATCCGTTTGGCATTGGGTGATCCGGAATACATGGGCAATCTTATGGCTGCACTTCTATTCCGGCTGGAGTATGCCAGGTTAATGGGGGCTTCAAATCCGGGAACCAGTCTCTTGTAGGAGTTGGTGGTGGGGTTGGTGATGGCGCAAAGGGCCTTGCAGTGTTTCATGATGCCGCCGATGGCATGCAGGGCCATGTCGGACATGCCGGCATATTTGTTTCCTGCAAACAAGGGGTTTCCGTCTTTCCAGAAGCTCATGTGGGTGTGCATGCCGGTCCCGTTGTCTCCATAGAGGGGTTTGGGCATAAAAGTGACGGTGTGGTCATATTTGGCAGCCACATTTTTCAGAACATATTTAAACCAGGCAAGGCTGTCACCCATATTTAAAAGGGTATCAAACCGAAGGTCGATTTCAGACTGGCCGGCAGTGGCCACTTCGTGGTGCTGGCATTCCATGGCAATGCCCAGGTCTTCCAGGGTGAGCATCAT
>PIVS01000141.1 GCA_003353855.1 Desulfobacteraceae bacterium | reverse complement strand
GTTCCGGTAAAGCCGGCTGTCTTGGAAAAACTTCTGAATTCAACTGCCACCTCTTTGGCACCCTCAATTTCATAGATGCTCCTGGGCAGACTCTCGTCCCGGATAAAGGCTTCATAGGCCGCATCAAAGAGGATCAGGGCACGGTTTTGCCTTGCATAATCCACCCAGGCCTTCAATTCTGACTTGGTGGCTGTGGAACCTGTAGGATTGTTGGGAAAGCACAAATAGATCAGGTCCACCTTTTGGGCGGGCAGTTCCGGCATAAAATTGTTTTCTTTCAGGCAGTCCATGTATACAATATTCTCGTATCTGCCGTTTTTAAACTGCCCGGTTCTGCCGGCCATCACATTGGTATCCAGATAAACAGGATAAACCGGGTCCGGAATCGCAATTTTAATATCCTTTGCAAACAATTCCTGGAAGTTTCCTGAATCACATTTAGCCCCGTCACTGACAAAAATCTCCTCGGCAGTTATATCAGCTCCCCGGGCCTGAAAATCATGGGCAGCAATTTTTTCCCTTAAAAAAGCATATCCCTGCTCCGGGCCATAGCCCCGGAAGGTTGCATCCGCCGCCATTTCATCCACCCCGGCATGAAATCCCTTGATCACAGCCTGGGGCAATGCCCGGGTCACATCTCCTATCCCCAGTCGAATAACATTAGTTTTTGGATTTTTTTGCTGGAACTCCTCCACCCGCTTTGCAATATCTGAAAAAAGATAAGATGCCTGTAATTTATTATAATTCTCATTTGCTAGGATCATGAATTTTCTTTCCTTTCAATTCTATATATGGCAGTACCCTCACTGCGTCGGCACAATACCGCACCGGTACTTAACTTAAAAACAGATTGTCTGTCTGCCTTCCCGGGATATCCAGGTGAGACAGACAGGCAATAACTTTTATCCAATCTACTTTTAGACAAAGCAGCCTAATATGTCAATTCCATGTTTACTATTCAACCGGGCCGGGACCATAAAAAACCAACCCCAGGGTGTTTTGCCTATCATCTGTAAAGGGAATCACCAAGGGCCCACAACTTTCAAGGACATGGGCCATCCGGCCAATTTTCAGATATACAATGCTTCCCGGCAGATAGCGCCCGACACTGCTTATAAAGGCATGGCGCTTTATGATTTGAAATTTTTTATCTGCCAGTCCGGCGCTTATGTTTAACAAGCTTTCAGGAGCCGTTTTTCAACCTCGCCGGGGGTCATGTCTCCCGGCGAATCTTCCAGACAGCCATGGCAAGTGCCTTAAATTCTTCAACGGACAGGGTTTCTGCCCGGCGCTCCGGCACAATGGATGCATTCTTCAAGGCTTCAATAACAATGGGTTTTTCAAGGCCCAGGTCACCACCCACCATTGAATTTTTCAAGGATTTTCTCCGCTTTGAAAAAGCAGATTTAATCACACCAAAGAGCAACTCCTCCATGGAAGGTGACATGTCTGCAGACTCCAGAAAATCAAATCTCAGTACGGTTGAATGCACCTCGGGTTTTGGAAAAAAAGCAGTGGGCTTGATATCGGCAACAAACCCGACATTGGCCGCATATTGCACCACGGCGGACAATCTTGAATAATCCCGGCCTCCGGGGGATGCAATGATACGTGTGGCAAGCTCTTTCTGGAACATTAAAAAGGCCTTTTCAATGTTCTCCCTTTCTTTTACCAGCCGAAACAAAATCTGAGAGGAAATATTATAGGGAAGGTTCCCCATAACCACAAGTTTTTTACCCCCGGCGATTTCTTTAAAATCTGTTTTCATTATATTCTGGTTGATCACCGTAACATTGCTAATTTCCTCCTGCTCAAGTTCCTCCTTTAGAAGAGGAATCATCCGCCGGTCCAATTCAACGGCAGTAACCCGGGCTGCTTTCCGGGCAAGGGGAATGGTCAGGGCCCCCAGGCCGGGTCCTATTTCCAGCACGGTTGCATCCCCGGATATTCCAATACGGTCAACAATCATTTGAGCAGTTCCCGGACTGGACAGAAAATTTTGCCCCATTTCCTTACCTGCATATAATTTTTCTCTTTTCAACAATTGTCCCGGATGTGTCATATCACCTACCTGTTCGCTTCCTGTGTATCAATACACAAAGCTTGGTTAAATCTGTTGTGGTTAAATCTATTATTAGTCAGGTGCAGCACCAAATACCCCACTATCCCCAAACTAAAATATCATTTACTTTCGTAAGTTTCCAACAAAATTACTACTTGACTTTCTTTGCCTCCAGAAGTAATTTCTATATATATACTTCAATGGATAATAAGATTCAATAACCAATGCGAACCACAACACTCTACTCGGTGCTTGGTCCGTAAATATTCCTAGCCGATCTGCCCCAATCGGTTCCGGGCAGAATAGGGAATAGGTATGTTGCAATCAATGAATAAACCCTTTATTTCAGGAGATCTATCATGACGGAAAACACGGAACTAGGAGCAAATTGGGAAGGCTTTATCAAAATACTGTTACACAGGCTTGATATCCCAACCAAAGAGGACATAAACAATTTACACAACAGGCTTGACAAGCTTGAGCAATTAATCTATCAGAAACAGCCTGGTACCAAAAGGGATGCCCAGCAACAGACTATGAAAAGGAAAAGTGCCTCCTCCATTGTTCTGGAAGTCATTGCAAATCACCCCAAGGGAACCAATTTCAAGACCATTAAAGCGGCAACCGGTTTTGACGATAAAAAGCTGAGGAATATTATTTTCAGGCTGGATAAAATAGGAAGAATTCAACGGGTTAGCCGGGGTATCTATCAAAAAATCTAACGGAAAGAGTAAATATGGAATTTTTATTTAAAGAAGGCCTGGAAGTCAACGGATATATCGTCAATCGCATTTGTCCCTTGCCCACAATTGACTCCCAGCTCATTGAACTGACCCACAAAAAGACAAAGGCCAGGCATATTCATATTACCAACAAGGATTTGGAAAACACCTTTGGTGTGTTTTTCAGGACCGTTCCTCAGGACTCCTCGGGAGTGGCCCATATCCTTGAGCATACGGTTCTGTGCGGATCAGATAAATTTGCGGTCCGTGACCCCTTCTTTTCCATGATAAAGCGAAGCCTGTCAACCTTCATGAATGCGTTTACAGCTTCCGACTGGACCATGTATCCCTTTGCCTCCCAGAACAAAAAAGACTATTACAATCTCATGGATGTCTATCTGGATGCTGCTTTTTTCCCCAACATTGACGATCTGAGCTTTAAGCAGGAGGGTCACAGGCTGGAACTTGCCCAAACCGACAGCAAGGAAACCGAGCTGGAATACAAGGGGGTGGTCTACAATGAGATGAAAGGCGCCATGTCCTCCCCGAGTCAGGTACTCTCCAGGGGGCTTTTGGCCAGTCTTTACCCTGACACCACCTACAGAAACAACTCAGGAGGAGAACCCGCTGATATTCCCAAACTAAGTCATGAAGAGCTCAAGGCATTCCATGCCAGATACTATCACCCTTCTAATTCCTATTTTTATACCTATGGGTCCTTCCCCCTGGAAGAGACCCTGGCAGTTCTTTCTGAAAAAGTATTGGACAAATTCGATTATCTGGAAATTGATTCAGCCGTGCCGGCTCAACCCCGGTGGAACATCCCCAGGGAACAGACCCAAGCCTATGCCTATTCAGATCCGGATGATCTGACCAATAAATACCAGGCCTGTGTTGCCTGGCTGACCTGTGATATCAAAGATGCCTTTGAAATTCTTGTCCTCACGGTCCTGGAGCAGATTCTCCTTGGAAATTCTGCCTCTCCCCTGAGAAAGGCATTAATTGATTCCAATCTGGGGTCTGCCCTTTCCGATGCAACCGGATTTGATGCAGACAACCGGGACACCATGTTTGCATGCGGTTTAAAGGATATTGCCAAAAAATCGATCCCCAAAGTGAAAGAGATCGTTTTTTCGACACTGGCCCGGGTGGCGGAAAAGGGGATAGCAAAACAGCTCATTGATTCGGCCATTCACCAGATTGAATTTTACCGCAAGGAAATCACCAATACCCCCTACCCCTTTGGGATTAAATTACTGCTTTCCTTTGCCGGCACCATGATCCATGACGGGGATCCGGTATCTTGCATCAATATTGATGACGACCTTGAAAGACTGGCTCACAAAATCAGTCAGGGTGGTTTCCTTGAGGAACGGATTGTTCACTATTTTATTGAAAACCCCCACCAGGTTCTCTTTACCCTGGAACCTGACACCGGGCTTGAACAAAACCAGGCCGAAAAGACCCGCAAAGAACTCAAATCCATTTTGGCAACCCTTAAACCCGATGATCTGGCAAGAATCAAAAAAGACAGCGCAGCCCTTGAGTTACTCCAGGAATCAAAAGAAGATTTGTCATCACTTCCCACCCTTGAACTTTCCGATGTCCCCACCCGGATCGAAATCATCAAACCGGACCAGATCAAGGAGGTTAGTTTTTCCACATGTTATGACAAGGCCACTTCCGGTATTCTCTATTTTACCTGCCCGGTTGGCGCCGGAAATATCCCAACAGATCTTTTTCCTCTGGTTCCCTTTTTCACCAAGGCCTTTACCAATAGCGGAACGAAAAAAAATTCCTACTCGAAAATAGCGGAAAACATGGACCTTTATACCGGCGGGATCACCCTGTCTCCCTTTGCAGGGTCCTATTTTTCTGAAAGTGCAGATTCCCATTCATTTCTGGCCCTCCAGGGAAAATCCCTGAACCGGAACATCGGCAGCCTGTTTGATATGATTGATGAATTTGTCAAGGATTTTGGATTCCAGGACCAGGACCGCTTAAAAAGCCTGTTGCTCCAATACCAGTCCGGCATGGAATCCTCCATCGTTTCTACCGGCCACAGGTATGCCATATCCCTTTCCGCACGCCATCTGTCCAAGGCATCCCATATCAACGAGCTCTGGCACGGAATCGACCAGTTTCAACTGATAAAAAAAATCACCGAACAACTGGCAGACCCCAATTCAGGCAAAAAAGCATTGGATACCCTGTCCTCAAACCTTGAGAGCATAGCCGCCTCCCTGTTCAGAAAAAACAATTTAAAACCGGCCGTTATAGGCAGCCCCCAGGCCTTGCACCAGGCAGATCAAAGGGTTTACCAGCTCCATGCCCAACTGACCAATGGATCTCAAAATTCATTTTCCACCCCAGACATAAAGGTTGACACCAGAAGGCCCTATGACGGATGGTATACCAATACAGCGGTTTCCTTTGTGGGCCAGTCCTTTAAAACAGTCCGCATCACCCATAAAGATTCCCCGGGACTTGCTGTGATCTCTAAAATTTTAAGATCCCTTTACCTGCACCGGGAAATCAGGGAGAAAGGCGGTGCCTACGGCGGATTTGCCCTGTATAATACAGAAGAAGGGATATTTTCCTTTGGCTCCTACAGGGATCCCCATATCAAACGGACCTTGGATGTGTATAAGAATGCCTGCGACTATATTATAAGGGGAGAGTTTAGTCAGACCGATGTAAAGGAAGCCATTCTCCAGGTCTGTTCGGATATTGACAAACCCGAGACCCCGGGTCCTGCTTCCATGAAGGCTTTTTACCGGGACATCACCCGGCTGACCAATGAAATCCGCCAGCATTTCAAGGATTCCCTGCTCCAGCTCAACAAAAAACGAATCCAGGAAATTGCCCAAACCTACTTTACCATTGAAGAGGATCAAAAAGGTATCTCTGTAATTTCAAGCAAGACCCTGCTTGAAAAGGCCAACCAGGCCCTTGAAGCGGACAACCTGCCACCCTTGGAATTGGTAAAAATATAGCGATGGTTCAGGAGCGGTCCTGAAATAAGCGGGCCAGTTTTTCTTTGGCACCGGAATCCAGATCGCTCCTTGAATCGGCTATTTCAAGGGTATATTTTCCCAGAACACGGTACAATTGTGAAAATTGGGGCATAATTTTGTCGATATCTTCCAAATGGCAGGCAATGATCTTATCATCCCCCCTTGCCACAGGCCCGGTCAGTGCATTGATGCTGCCCCGGGCCTTGATATTGTTCAAGGTACCCTGGATCAGGGGCTCTAAAATGGTATAGGCCACCTCTTCACCCAAACCGGCTTTCTCTAAAAGACTCAATGCAAAATGCTCCAGGGTTACCAGATAATTGGAGGCCACCACGGCAGACGCATGATAAATAGTCTTGGCCCGGGTAGGAATTGTAAAGGATTTGGCTCCAAGGGCGTCTACAATTTGCCTGCCAAGGGCAACAGCCCGCTCCCCTCCTTCAAGGGAAATATTAATACCGGAAAAAGGAGATTTCTGCTCCTTTTCATAGGGAGCAAAGGCCTGGAGGGGATGGATGGAACCGGTTGCAGCCCCAATCTTTCGGGCAGTTTTCAAAACACTGGAAGAAAGAGCTCCGGACAGATGAAACACCACGGAATCACCGGTAAATCCCCCCCCCTTTGCAATATGCTCGCACACCCCCTCAATCTGTGTGTCCGGGGTCGTAATAAACACAAGGGAACAGGAGGCTGCCGCAGAAATGGCATCCTCATATACGATTCCCCTACCTGCCATGGCCGCGGCATATTTTGCCGAATCCCCGCTCCTGCTGCAAAAGGAAACAGGCGTAAACCCACGTTCAGATAAGAACACAGCCAGACTGATACCCAGGCGGCCGCACCCGATGATGCAAAATTGTTTACTTATATTCATATTCATCCGAGGGAAATGTCCCTGACCTTACTTCTTTTATATAAGACGCAAGTCCCTGGTTGGCTATCTGGGCTATATCTGCATATTTTTTAACAAACTTGGGAAGAAAGCGATCATTGATTCCCAGCATATCATGGAGCACTAAAATCTGACCGTCACAACAGGGCCCGGCACCGATGCCAATGGTGGGGATATTAAGCGCCTTGGTAATCCTGGCTGAAATTGGAGAGGGAATGCCTTCCAGAACAACGGAAAAGGCCCCGGCCTTTTCAACATCCCTGGCATCTTTTAACAGCCTCTCTTCATCCCGCTGGACCTTGAAACCGCCCATTTGATGTACCGACTGGGGGGTCAAGCCAATATGGGCCTGAACAGGGATACCCGCCTTTGCAAGGGCCGTAATAACCGGGCAGACATCTGCCCCACCTTCCAGTTTCACTGCAGTTGCCCCTGCTTCCTTTAAAAATCGGCCCCCATTTTCCACTGCCCGGTCCAGGGAGCCCTGGTAGGACATAAAGGGCATATCCCCTATCACCATTGAATACTTACATGCCCTTGATACCATGGCTGTGTGATAAATGCTTTCATCCATGGTCACGGAAAGGGTATTGTCATTTCCCTGGACCACCATGCCCAGAGAATCACCCACCAGGACAATATCAATACCTGCCTTATCCAGGTAGCCGGCAAAGGGAAAATCATAGGCAGTCAGGGCAGTTATTTTTTTACCTTCCTGCTTCATTTTTATCAATGTTGCTGTGGTCACTCTGGGTTGCATCTGTTCCCTCCCAAATTAAGAATTAGGCTGATTATTGCTCATTTTTGTTCACCCACTGCTATTTTCAGATAAAATCCAACTATTGAATCAGTTTTATTTTTTCAACTTAGAATAAATTTTCCCAAGTTTCAAGTTTGTTTCCCAGGGGTTTTTGTATTAGGCATGACTTGTACGCCATTGGTTATATTGACACATGCCGGCCAGGGCTTTAACCGCCCTTTCCGGTGACGGGAAAAAAACTCCTTTGTAGGGATTATTATCATATCGGTAAAGGGTGCGGCTGATTTCATCGGTCAAAAGACTGACCCCCAGAACCGGTTTTTCATATTTCCGGGTCATCTCTACTATGTATTTTACATACTCTTCTTCAGCCTTTAGAACAGATTCCTTAAACAAGGCTCCCGATTTTTCATCCATATTCGGGTCAGTTTTAATGATGGAACCAATCATGCTGTTGACCAGAACCCGTTTGCCGTGGATACCCAGATGAATCACTGCATCACAGCCGTCCCATTTGAGCAGTTCCTCCATACAGGTTTTGGGAATATTAGGATCCCCCTCTCCAACCAGATCAACCGGATTTCCATGGCTCCAGAAAGAGGGAAGGGTTTTGTTAAGACGTTCAATGATATCCTCTGACAGCCCAGGCACCTCAAGGCCGTATTCCACACAAAGATCCGTGGCGATAACCCCCCATCCGCCCCCCAGGGTCATGATAGCCACCCGCCTGCCCTTTGGCAGGGGAAGGGATGAAAACACGGCGGACAGATCCAAAAGTTCCATGGGCTGTTCCACCTGGATCACACCGGCCTGGCGGCAGGCAGCCTCAAACACCCGGGCATCCGAAGCCATTGCACCTGTGTGGCTGGAAGCAGCCTTTTCCCCCATCTGGGTTCTCCCCCCCTTGAGTACCACCACCGGTTTTTTCCTGGATACCCGGGCTGCAGACCTGAAAAACCTGGACCCGTCCTTTATACTCTCAATATACAGGACCACGGTTTGGGTTAGTTCATCCATTTCAAAGGTTTCCATATAATCTTCAATGGTGACCATGGCTTCATTACCTGAACCTGAAAAAGCCCGGATACCGATATCCTGCTGCTCGGCAAAGGCCAGAAGCTGGGTACCCATGTTCCCGGACTGGCAGACAAGAGCCGTGGACCCGGGCAAAGGATAGGCATGGGCTGCATTGCAGAAAAATTCGGCATGGGGGTTACAAACCCCCATGGTATTGGGGCCCAGCACCAGGATCCCGGCTTCTCCGGCCTTTTCCACCAGATCCTTTTCAAGGGCTTCTCCTTCCGGCCCGACCTCCCTGAACCCCGAGGTGATCAGCAGCATGCCCCGCACCTTTTTTTGGACAAGGGAAGGTATCAGGGCAATCACCCTTTGTGCCGGTATGGTTACCACAACCAGGTCAATATCCCCTTCAATCTCGGTAATTTCCTTATATACCTTCCGCCCGATAATCTCCCCCCCCTTTGGATTGACCAGATAAACCCTGCCCTTGTAATCTCTGGACAGAGTATTGGTGGGCAGCATATGCCCCCATTTGCCGAGAACTGCGGACGCTCCGATAAAGGCGATTGATTCCGGGTAAAAACAAGATTCCAGCACAGCAAGGTCTATCTGATGTTTCGTGACCTGATTTTCCTTTTTGGCTTCCCCGAGAACAACCAGGCCGTCCACGGCAACAGGTGATCCATCCTTCTGAATAATCAGAGGATTGATATCAATTTCTTGAATATAGGGATTTTGAAGGGCCAGATCAGACAGGCCACCCAGAATTTTTTTAATGGTATTTTTATCCACTGCCGCCTCCCCCCGGAAGGGTCCCAGCAACTTTTTGGAGGATAATTGACCCATCATATCTTCCATGTCCACATCATCCAAGGGGGCAATTTTCAAAACAATATCATCCAAGGCCTCGGTCAGGATACCCCCCAGTCCGAACATGATCACAGGACCAAATTGCGCATCCTTGAACATGCCGGCTACAAACTCCCTTTTTCCCTTGACCATGGGCTGTACCAAAAAGGCCTCCAGCAGATCCTTTGCAGAAGCTTCCATCTTCTCACCTGCCTGCCTTACCTCCTCTTCATTACTAAGCTCAAGACAAACCATGCCCGATTCGGTTTTATGAAGGATCTTAGACCCAATCCCTTTGAGAGCCACGGGAAAGCCGCCCTCCTTTGCGGCAGCCACTGCCTGGGAGACTCCTTTTACCCGTTTTTCCCGGACAACTGGAATACCAAATGAAGTAAATATCAATTTTGCCTCATCTTCACTGATCATCCGGGAACCTGCTGCCTGCTTTTCGACGATTATTTCTTGAACCTGTTTTTGCGTTATCATGCTTTTACCCCGTTGAATACAATGTTTGCAATACCCTTGGACACCTGATCGATCTCAAGTTCCCTGGCAAATATAATTTCCCCGAGGCAGGCATGTTCAATGGCCCCGAGGATCACTTTCCGCAATAGATACGGGTCTGTCTCCGGTTTTAATTCCTGTTTTTTTATTCCATCCTCAATGATACCAATGATGATTCCGGCATATTTTCGCACCATTCCATAGGCGCAAGAATCAAAATATCCCAGAGAGTTTCTCACCTCCAGCAGCAAAATTTTTGAAAAAACACGGTTGGCTGCGTAGCTTTCAAGGCTTACAAAAATGATGACCTCCAATTGGGCAACGCAACTCTTTTCCCTGGCAACCCTATTTTCAATTTTTGTCAAAAATTCTGAAAAATGGTCGTTGAGCACCTGGTAGAGCAGATCTTTTTTATCCTTAAAATATTTATAGATGAGCCCTTCGGTAACCTCTGCATTTCCGGCAATTTCAGCCGTTGTAATGGAATGAAAATCCTTTTCCTTCATCAGAGAGGAAAAAGATTTTATAATTTTGATCCTCCCCGGCGGATTTGTTTTACCTTTGTGCTTCATGGATTACCCGTCCTTGTTAAAGGTAAGTGTTACTCTTTGAGTGGTAGTCACTGCATAGTGAGTAACACTTACTCACAAACCTTGCCAAAGTCAAGATGAATTCAATTCATCCCAAAGGGAATAATTTTTACAGATTGGATTGAAAACAGCCAAATCACTGCTTATATTCAGTCC